>JAQTOL010000353.1 GCA_028748945.1 Paludibacter sp. | reverse complement strand
TTTATAAATACAATAGTGATGGAACCGGAGGCACCTGGGATACTGCTGATCAGGTAACTGAAGCAGAAGCACAAGGATTTACATGGACTTTAGAGCAAGCAACCCTGACACATATTCACATTATGGGAACCGGTGGTGCAGGTGTTCCTAAAGTCTATACGGTAACTAAACTGACTTCTACCACTTTGGAATATAATGATGATTTCGGTAAAACCTATTCATTTAGCAAGGTTAATTAGCTTACCCTAATTTCATTTCGATATTTTAAAATTATTTCGTCCGATGAAGAAGTTCCTAAAAACAGCGGCCATCGCGGTGACTGCATTAATCATAGTGCTTTTGATAACAATAAGTGTGATTGTTTGGATAGTCTTTACACCATCAAAACTAACACCCATTGTCCGTCAGCAAGCTGATAAATACATAAGTTGTCCATCAAAAATCGGGAGTGTTGAACTGACATTTTTCAGTTCATTTCCTCAATTCAGTCTTAAAATAACCAATCTGGCACTGATAAATCCGATCGCCAGAGCACAATCGGATACCTTACTCAGTTCACAAACTGTTTATGCTGCCCTCGATCTCCGGGCACTTTGGAAAAACAATGAACTTATTATGCACGACCTGCAACTGAATCATTCAGTTGTAAATCTTTATGTAGATAAAACCGGCAAAGCAAATTACGATGTATATAAATCCGATACGACAATCAAGGATACCAGCGCGTTCAAAAATCCTTTTGCACGGATCGATATTCAAAAAGTAGTGCTTCGGGATGCGCAAATCTCATATATCGATTTATCGTCGGACATGCAGGCACAACTCAAAAATGTGGATGGACAACTGGGTATTGAGATGAAAGGTGACAACCTGAATGCATTGCTGGATGCGACTTCACCCGAAGTTTCGTTCAGAATGGACAGCACGGAGTATTTTAAAAAGACAGCTACTAAAGTGAATATTCCGCTACAATATCAATTTAATAAGAAATTACTTACACTGACTTCAGCAAAAGTTGTATTAAACGGTTTAATTGCCAACATTGATGGAACAATAAAAAATAATCAGAATAATGGTGATATGGTCAGCGATTTGCGTTTCACCACCGAAAATTATCAATTGAAACCATTTCTGAAAATGGTACCTGCGAAATACAGTTCAAAGCTGGAAGGTGTGGAAATGGACGGTCTGGTAAATACAAAAGGAACTGTAACCGGAATTTACAACCAGACGCATTATCCGGTGGTCGATATGAATGTGCAGGTTGATAAAGGGACATTCCAATATGCCGGATTCTCGTACAAGTTAAGGGAAATAACCGGAAATGTTGATGTATTAGTTGATCTGAATGATGAAATGGCATCAAAAGTGATTATCAACGATGCAAAGGCGAAAACCGGTCAGTCAAATTTACAGGCTAAAGGCTTTGTTGATTACATCATGGCGGATGATATGTTGTTCGATCTGGACATGAAGATGGATTTGAATCTGCCCGAACTGGAACCCATGCTTCCCGATGGTATGGCTATAAAACTGGGTGGTGCAGCTTCGGGTAATGCGAAAGCCCGCTTTATGTTATCCGATGCTATGAATTTTGCATTTGATAAAATGAATATCTCCGGAAAATTTGATGCGACTAATCTGGTTATGAAGTATGACAGTCTGACGATGAGTTCCGAAAAAGCCAAACTGGATCTGGTCATGCCAAATACCAAAAATAAATCGGCAAAGTATTTACAGGCCGGACTTTGGTGTAATCGGATGATAGTTCATAAAGGAAACAGCATTGCTGCGACCATTTTCAATGCGAATATGCTTGCAGAGACTTCAGATATCACAAGAACCGAACAAATGAATACTATTAATTGTGATTTCAATTTCGATCAAATGTCGGCATCGATGGACAATATGACGGCAAATCTTGAAAAATCGAAGGGAAAACTACAAATGAAAGCCAACTTCAGCGATACGGTTTCGGTTCCAACAATCAACTGCGACTTCGATGTACAATCACTTGTGGCTGCTATGGATACAATGTCGGTAAAAATAAATTATCCCAAAGGACAATTCGCGATGTCAGGCGACAAACTGCATTCCGATCAGACAGTATTCGATCTGAACTATACTAGTGTAGCTACAACAGCCCGTATGGGTTCCCAAAGTATCGATGCCAAACAAATGATTGTAAAAGCCAATATAAAACAGAACGATAAAGAAGAAAACATGATGTTGAAATGGATTCCCACAGGATACATTTCGATGGAGCAGGGAAAAATTAAAGCCAATGGACTCAATGCCGATATCGAAATTCCTTCCATTCAGTTCGATTTTACGCCGGATGAATACACAATTAAAAAAAGCCAGTTTATTGTGGATAATTCCGATTTCAGCTTGACCGGTAAACTTTGGAATGTAAACGAGTACCTGCACGACAAAGGGTTGTTGAAAGGCGATTTCAATTTCACATCCAACACCACCGATGTTCACCGTTTAATGGAACTGACCAATGGTTTCGGGGTGGAAACGCAAGACTCGATAATAGTTGCAGAAGCCGGAACAGCGACAAAAACCGTGACAAAAGAAACAACGAAATCTGCTGAAACTTCTTCAGGTCCATACATGGTTCCCAAAGGATTGGATTTAAAATTGCACGCACAGATCAACCGGGCACTTTTGGGATACGATTCCGCTCAAAATGTTTTGGGCGATTTATTTGTCAAAGATGGATTACTGGTGTTACAGGACATGCGGTTTAAAACTTCAGCAGCCAAAATGCAACTCACAGCCATGTACCGCACTCCAAGGAAAAACCATTTGTTTGTTGGACTCGATTTCCATATGACAGATATGGAGATCAGCGAATTGCTGAAAATGATTCCCGATATCGATACCATAATGCCTATGCTACGATCGTTTGGAGGGAAAGGTGAATTTCATATTGCCGTTGAAACCTATCTGGATTCAATGTACAACATGAAAAGATCGACACTACGGGGTGTTTCATCAGTCAAAGGAGAAGATCTGGTGTTAATGGATGGTGAAACATTCTCCGAGATTGCCAAAAAGCTACGATTCAATAAAAAGACACAAAATAAAGTTGATAGCTTATCGGCTGAATTTACTATTTTTAAGAACGAAGTTGATGTTTATCCTTTCCTGATAGTTATGGATAAGTATAAAGCGGTTGTTGGTGGTCGGCACAACCTGGATATGACTTTCGATTATAACATATCGCTTATAGATAGTCCTTTGCCCTTGCAATTGGGTGTTGATGTTAAAGGCAGCATCGGTGATATGAAAATCAGTCTGGGAAAATGTAAATATGCCAATCTCTACCGTCCGGTTCAACGCAGGGAAATTGATACAAAACAACTCGAAATCCGTAAAATGATACGGGATGCATTGACCAAAGAAGTGATTAAATAGCTTTGAATGATGGCAATTATGCAGTAGATAAAAACACGTAAATAAAAGCGAGGCTGTCAAATTTAATTTTGACAGCCTCGTTTAATATTATCTGAAAATAAGGTAAGCTCACAATACATTTGTGACTTATTTGCCTTCCTTATCTTTCGTTTTTCTCTTTGCTTTTCGGGCTAATTTATGATCGTGTTTCTTCTCTTTTGCTTCCAGTTTCGCTTTCTTGCGTTCTTCAATTACCTTTTTCATATATTCAATATAGGGCAAAATATAACGTCTTTGCTTTGTTTCTAACAAATCGGCCATAGTAATCATAATTCCGGTTTCATAAACGGAACCGAAATCGGGATCGAAAATAGAACCGAAAACCCGCATGGTATCTGTTAATCCAATATAAGCATGAAACATGGACGGAATGGTTACTCCTTCTTCTCTTACAGCTTTTTGAAGCGCTTTATAATTGCCGGATGAATCTTTTTCAACGAATAGCTTCTTTGCCAGTGCTCTCGTTTTAGGACTAACATGGATTGTTTTCAACGGGGTAATAAGTTGATC
>JAQTOL010000352.1 GCA_028748945.1 Paludibacter sp. | reverse complement strand
CAATGGTGGTTCCGATAATTCCGATGACGATAGCCAGGTATTGTTTGGTATAATGAATTTCCGGTTTAATCATGGCCTGTCCTATTTCATGCCAATGTGGTTTCCCCATAAAAGCCGAAACAACATAAACCAACAAAAATGCACTGAAAATAAGAAAAACCCGTTCGCTGAATTTATACGTTCCTTTCACTACCAGCCACCAGACCAAAGCAGCTGCAATGGGAACGCTGATATATTTACTCACATCAAATATCTGCAAACTACCGGCAACCCCTGCAAATTCAGTGGTTGTATTGCCAATGTCGGCAATCAGTAACCCGATAAAGATAAAAAACGTAATCTTAACTCCGGCATTTTCACGAATTAAATCGGCTAATCCTTTCCCGGATACAATTCCCATACGGGCATTCATTTCCTGAACAACCACTAATACGATAAATGCAGGAATCATAGTCCATAGCAAATTGTAACCATACATAGCTCCCGCAATGGAATAGGTAGTGATACCACCCGCATCGTTATCCACACTTCCGGTAATAATTCCCGGACCTAACACAGCCAGAAATAAAAGGAGATTCCTCCAGATATTTTTTCTGCGTTTGGTGAATTCGCTGTATTTTATCAACGCCATGACCGGCCTCCTTTCTTCGTTTTGCCTTTGTACATCAGATCTTCAACGATATCGTCAATCACAACCATTCCCAACAGGGTGTTCCCCGGGTCGGTCACAGGAATTGCCAGTAAATCGTATTTTGAAATAATTTCGGCCAGGGTATTTATCTTATCTTCATCAAAAACGCTGATTAAATGCGGATTCATAATTTCACCCAGAGTCATTGATGGTTCCGAAACCACCAAGTTTCGGAGTGAAACCGTTGCTATCAGTTTTTCATCTTCATCGGTGATAAACAGGGAATAAATGGTATCGGCTTCCGGCTTCTGTATCCGGAGTTCATTCAGTGTTTCTTCGATGGTCATTGTTTTACGGAACGACAGAAAATCGGTGGTCATGATACTTCCCACTTCCTGGTCTTCATATTCCAGTAACTCACGAACATCTTCCGAAGATTCTTTTTCCATTTCATTCAACAGCAATTCCACTTTATCATCTTCCAACTCGTCCAGCAAGTCGGCAACTTCATCGGCCGGCATTTTCTCCAGCAAATCGGCTGCTTTTCCAATCGACATGCTTTCGATTAGTTGGGCCTGTGCATACGGTTCCATTTCTTCCAACACATCGGCTGCTTTTTCTTCGTCGAGCGATTCGAAAACCTTGGTGCGTGAATGAGCACCCATTTCCTCGATAATATCAGCCAGATCCGAAGGATGCAGCCGTTGAAGTTTGCTGGATGTATGCGATAGTTTGATATTGAAGTTGGTGGTGTCAAATGCTTCCACATCGTCCCAAAGGATAAATTGAGTAGGCAGAGCCAAGCGGAATACGTGCAGCGTTTTGTTTACTATTGCGGCAACACCCAGACGGCGTAACAGTCCTTCGGTCCCAATATCAACAGCGATGACGAACGTGCCCGAAGCAATAGCCACTAACCGGATATCATTTACCCGGACCAGTTTTCGTCCATTTATATCTACAATTTGCCTGTCAAGGATATTCTTGGCCAGGGGCAACCCGTTTTCAATTTCCTGTTTGCTTAAATCCTTTATTTGCTCACAGCTAAAGGAAATAATATTCTTTTTGTTTTCAATTTTGATATAGCGGTAATCCAAAATTCGAACATTTCCGTTTATCTTCGTTTTGAGTCCTACAATTTGAGGGCGAGGTGCTTCATTAAATACAATTCCGGTTTGAGTTGCATTTACAATGATATCGGTTACGCTGGATATTCGGGCTCCGTTTTGATTATTTATTCTGCAACCAATCACCTGACTGGCATAGAATGTGATTTGTGGTGTCATCTTAACCTCCTTTTTGTATACTGGTTTTGATAGACAGACTGTGAATTACTACAGAAAATCTTACAAAACAGGATGAGTTTTTTGAAAAAAATTAGCTCAAATCCATCCCAACATCATGCCGGGATATTCATCGAAACAATCGATGGATGGATTAAGACGGGATAGGAGTTAGAAATTGCTCAACAGGAAAGTTGAAGCCGTGTTTGGATAGTATATTAAAATCCGGTAACAAATTGAATCTGCCACTGGTTCCGGGAAATGGTACCTTATTGTTTTTAATCAGAGTTTTCATATGTTTATCTCCATACTTTATGAATAGAGCTGACATACGAAAGTCTCTATTCAGGTTTACAATAATTCAGAATGATAGTCGTCCATAGTGGATGAAATGTTTTTTAGCGCAAAAAGTTTTTTAATTACGTAATTTCTATATATAGCTTAATGATTGTTTAAAGCCTTTTCGACCCGGTTGGTCAAATCAATAAATGCTGCTACGTCCAGTCGTTCGGGTCTTAAATCGAAAAGCGGATCGGCATACATCGGATGATCTTTTTCCACCAGAGGTTTCAGTGAATTACGCAATGTTTTGCGGCGTTGGTTGAAGGCTGTTTTCACCACGGTTTTGAAGAGTTGATCGTTACAATCGATTTGTGATACTTCGTTGCGCGTAAAGCGAATAACAGCCGATTTGACCTTCGGAGGAGGATCAAATACATGCTCGTGAACGGTGAAAAGATATTCGATTTTATAATAAGCCTGCATCAATACACTTAGTATGCCGTAAGTTTTACTGCCGGCAGGTGCTGCAATGCGTTCGGCGACTTCTTTTTGTATCATGCCGGCCAAACAGGGAATGGAATCCTTGTTTTCCAACATTTTAAAGAAAATCTGGCTCGAGATATTATAGGGGAAATTACCGATAACGCAGAATTTACCAGGAAAATAACTTTTCAGGTCCATTTTCAGAAAATCTGCTTCGATAACGTGTAAGTCGGGATAATGTTGGTGAAGATAAGTCACCGATTCGCCGTCGAGTTCAACGGCAGTAAGATCAATCAGTGGATTTTGCAGCAGAAATTGGGTAAGAACACCCATTCCCGGACCAATTTCAAGAACAGATGTGCGACCGTCGAGCGTTAAGCTCTCGGCTATACGACGTGCTACTTCCATGTCCTTCAGGAAGTGCTGCCCCAAGTATTTTTTGGCTTTTACTTGTGTCATAATATGTCGGGTCGTCGGGCATCTTTGAATTTGAAATTTGAATGGTTGTAAAATGAATAATCTTACAGGAGAAAAATTATTTGTTAAATTAAAGAAAATTACTTAATTGTAAATTGTAAATTACTTAATTGTAAATTCTTATATTGTATCTTTGCATTGTAAGACAAAAAAGCGTCTTTTTAAGGCGCACAAAAGTAACTATAATAGTTCGATTATCCTACTTTTTCGATTTTATTAACCGTAAAGTGAACTGATTTTTGCAGCAGTATGAGAAAATTATTAATAACCCTGGGCCGTTTAATTAGTTCGGTCATCGACTTTTTTTATCCACCATTCAAGAAATACGTATCGTTACAGTTCTTCCGTTATGGCGTTTCGGGGGTTGCTAATATGGCTTTCGATCTCACATTGTACTTTCTAGTTTATAATTTTGTTTTAAAACATCAAATGGTGCATCTTGGGTTTGTAACACTAAGTTCTCATATCGCTACCTTATTAATTGTTTTCCCCATATCGTCTTTTACCGGTTTTTTGCTTCAGAAATACGTTACTTTTACCAGTTCCGAATTGCGTGGGCATGTTCAACTGTTTCGTTATGCCATGGTTATAGGAGCTAATTTATTGATTAATTATTTGGGATTG
Organism: Paludibacter sp.; assembly: GCA_028748945.1. Classification (GTDB taxonomy): domain Bacteria; phylum Bacteroidota; class Bacteroidia; order Bacteroidales; family Paludibacteraceae; genus Paludibacter. The sequence goes on along the minus strand of JAQTOL010000352.1, from coordinate 203 downwards.
AAAATATTGGTCGAAATAATCGGATTTTTCCCCACGCCATCTAAAATGATAATAACGATTCTTACCACCATTTTCAGTTACTTTTCGCAGAAAAAATTTACGTTTAAACTCCAAAGTCACCAAAAAACAGAATAAGAAAACAAGTGGATGAATGACAATTCTCTTTTAATACCAAATGAAAAAAAACTCTCCGCAAAATTTCG
>JAQTOL010000351.1 GCA_028748945.1 Paludibacter sp. | reverse complement strand
GGTGTGCCGGAATATTCGCTAACTTACAAAGAGAAAACTGTCATTAAGCCTTCCAAACTAGGATTTGAACTAAAAAATGCCCCTGTGCTTTTATCGGGATTTAGCATTTTGAGAACAGAATCAAGCACATTCGACCAAACATGGAAACCGGTTTGGGGTGAAGTCAGTGAAATTCGCAACAATTACAACGAACTGTTAGTTGTTTTGGAGCAAAAAACCGGGCAAAGAACCATTAAGATTCGCTTCCGTTTATTTAACGACGGATTAGGATTTCGTTATGAATTCGACAAACAACCAAACCTGAATTATTTTCAGATAACTGATGAATGTACACAATTTGCGCTTACAGGTGATCATAAAACCTTCTGGATACCGGGTGACTACGATACAAACGAATATTTCTATACTACATCCAAACTATCGGAAGTAGATGCCAGCAAAGTGAATGGTAATGGAATTGGGACACATGGATTTTTCGCAAAAAATGGAGTGCAAACCCCGTTGTTGATGAAAACAGATGAAGGGTTGTATATCAGTATATTTGAAGCAGCACTGATAGATTATCCGGCGATGCAATTGCTTATTGACCAAACGAATTTTATTTTAACTTCGGCTCTGGTTCCCGATGCGGTCGGGACAAAAGCTTATATGCAAACACCCCAACACACGCCCTGGCGTACCATAATAGTCAGCGATAAAGCCGCTGATTTGCTGGCATCGAAAACCATTCTGAACCTGAATGAACCCAGCAAAATTGCCGATCCGGGCTTTATTCATCCGCAAAAATTTATTGGTATTTGGTGGGGAATGCATGTTCCGAATCATTGGTCGTGGAATTATGCCGATGCACCGAATATTCGTCTGAAAGATACCGATTGGAACGCCCTGACCCCGTTGCCACAACATGGAGCTAAGACCGAAAATGTAAAGCGTTATATTGATTTTGCAGCTGCCAATGGAATTTCAAGCGTTTTGGTCGAAGGTTGGAACGTTGGCTGGGAAGACTGGGCGGGAAACTGGAAAGAAGAAGTATTCGATTTTGTGACTCCTTATCCTGATTTCGACGTAAAAGCAATACATGAATATGCTGCTTCCAAAGGAGTAAAAATCATCATGCATCACGAAACTTCGGCTTCGGTTACAAATTATGAACGTCGTATCGATAAAGCCATTGAATTTATGAAAACGAACGGTTATGATGCTGTAAAAACCGGTTATGTGGGTTGGATTATTCCACGTGGCGAACATCATGACGGACAATGGATGGTAAATCACTACATTCGCGTGGCTGAAAAGATGGCTGAGAACCGGATTATGCTTGATGCCCATGAGCCTGTCCGACCTACAGGTTTGAGCCGGACTTACCCCAACTGGATGGCTTGTGAAGCAGCCCGTGGAAATGAATACAATGCCTGGAGTGTCGGAAATCCGCCTGAACATGAGACCATTTTACCGTTTACCCGTTTGATGGGCGGTCCGATGGATTATACTCCCGGAATTTTTGAAATAAAGATGAGTCATTACCAACCCGGTAACAAATATCAGGTACATACAACGTTGGCGAAACAGCTGGCTCTTTATATTACTATGTACAGTCCGTTGCAAATGGCAGCAGACTTGCCCGAAAATTACGAAAAACATATGGACGCATTTCAGTTTATAAAAGATGTAGCCGTAGATTGGGATGATACGAAATACCTCGAAGCCGAACCCGGTGATTATATTACCATGGCGCGGAAAGCTAAAGGAACTTCCGACTGGTTTGTGGGAGCTATTACAGATGAGAATGCACGTACTGCTTTGATTCCACTCAATTTTTTAGACGATAAACAATGGTACATAGCAACCATTTATGGTGATGCTGCCAATGCTGACTGGAAAGAAAATCCGATGGCTTACCAAATTCAAAAAGTACTTGTTAACTCCAAAACCGTTCTGAAACAAAAACTTGCTCCCGGCGGCGGCGCTGCAATCAGCCTGAAGAAAGCTGGAAAAGAAGAAATGAAAGGTTTGAAAAAAATATAGTCACTGAGATTAAAAAATACCAATGTATCGATTATGCTGCATTGGCATTTTTTAATTTGTACATACCGAATACTTAATAAACATAATTAAAACCGGTTCATACAAAAAAGTTTCCTATTTTTGCAGGAAGATTAACATTCAATTTATCTAACTAACCAGATGAAGTATATGGAAACTTTCAAAAGTGACTTTTCAAATAAAAAATTTCCTGTATCTGAAAAAATTTCCGGAAAAATGGTCAGACAGTCCATATTGGAAATTATTCAGAAAGAAAAACCAGAATTCACAAAGAACAGTTATTTGTCTGATAGTGAATTGAACACATTCAGACAGAAATACGTAGAGGTATTTCTGACCAAACAAATCGGGGAACTTACATCTTTAGAAAGAACGGTTTTGGATTCTTTGAAAGACAAAACCACATTAACAGATAAAATTGACGATGAAGATTTACAGGATATAACAATTGGACAACGGATTGCAGATAAAGTAGCCATTTTTGGAGGAAGTTGGACTTTTATTATTTCGTTTGGAGTATTTCTTTTTATCTGGATTAGCATTAATATTTATTGGTTGGGAAATAAAGGTTTCGACCCTTATCCATTTATATTACTGAATCTGATTTTGTCAAGTTTGGCAGCTTTACAGGCTCCTGTTATCATGATGAGTCAAAATCGTCAGGAAGAAAAAGACAGGGAAAGAGGGAAAAAAGATTATATGATTAACCTGAAATCGGAATTGGAAGTAAGAATGTTACATGAAAAATTGGACCATTTAATTATAAATCAACAACAGGAAGTTCTTGAAATTCACAAAGTACAAATTGATATGATGAATGATATTTTGAAAAGGGTAGAAAAAATTTCAGAAAATGAAAAGAAATAAATTTATATACAAATTCTTAGGGATATTCTCCCTATTTTTCATAGTGCATTTCACTACAAACGCTCAAAATGCGTCTGATTACAGCAATGTCAAATTTCTAAAAATGCTTGATCATGATACCTCTTACGTCAATCTGAAGAAGAGAATCATCAACGATTTTGTCCACGCACAACCGGGTCATTGGGGGGAATTTGTAAAAGGTGTAGATGAAGATTTCTATACAAAGCAAAAATATATCGCTTTTACTTTCGATGGGTGTGGCGGACCTAAACGTAACGGTTATGATGCGGAATTGATCAATTATATGCGAAAGGAAAAAGTGCCAGGGACACTTTTTGTAACCGGCAAATGGATTGATGCAAACTTCAAAACATTTCTCACTCTGAGTAAAGATACTCTTTTTGAAATAGAAAATCACGGGTTAAATCATCAACCCTGTTCTATTGATGGTGAAAGTAAATATGGCATTCACGGGACAGCAAATGCAGCTCAGGCATTTGACGAGATTGAAGCTAATGCCCGCAAAATAGAAGCTATCACACACCGCCGGCCTATATATTACCGTTCTGCAACAGCATTTATTGACGAGGCCGGAGCACGGCTGGCAAGTAAACTGGGCATAACTGCTATCAGTTTTCAGGTTTTGTCGGGCGATGCTGTTCCATATACACCGGTTCCGGTAATTGAAGAAAGCGTCCTGCAAAATATTAAACCCGGCGCAATTGTCATAATGCATTTCAATCATCCGGAATGGAATACGTACGAAGCCATGCAAAAAATTGTTCCGAGACTTCGTCAAATGGGTTATCATTTTGTAAAATTGGATGAGTTTAAACTGCGAAGTGAGAAAAAATGAATACCTATATTTCCATATTAAGGGGCATCAATGTTGGCGGACATAAAAAGATAAAAATGGATGCCTTACGCAAAATGTATACCGGACTCGGATTCTCAAAAATCGAAAGTTATATACAGAGTGGAAATGTCGTTTTCACTACGCGTAAAACTGAAACTCAGGAATTAGAAAAAATGATATCCCGGGAAATATCAGAAACTTTCGGCTTCGATGTTCCTGTGCTGGTAC
>JAQTOL010000350.1 GCA_028748945.1 Paludibacter sp. | reverse complement strand
GCTGATTATCATAAAAATACTTTTGAACTTACAACAAAGGTAGCGGATGCGGTTTTGAAGGCAAATAAATCAATCAGTTTTTGTTATATATCCGGTGCAGGCGCTGATAGCTCGGAAAAAGGAAAAACAATGTGGGCACGGGTAAAAGGAAAAACAGAAAATGCATTGTTGCATATGCCATTTAAAAGTGCTTACATGTTCCGACCGGGATACATACAGCCTTTAAATGGTATTGAGTCAAGAACAAAGCTTTACAGAATCATGTACGCTGTTTTCAAACCGTTTTATTTTATCTTAAAGCATTATGAAGGCATGGTTACCAATACTGAGACACTTGGGAAAGCGATGATTGCTGTCGTACTTAAAGGAAGCGATAAGCGAATTCTGGAAAGCAGGGATATCAACGAAATTGTCAGAAATAATTAATTTGGTTTTCAATTCATCTCTTTTAATATCAGGCAATCTAAACAGATTGCCTTTTTAATTTCCCCTCACTCCTGCTTCATTTAAAACACAATGCCGTTTTTTTTGTTATATAATTTAAATTTAGTCATCTATTGTAACAGATTTCGGGATATTTGCGATGAAGCTAAAGCTTAAATATATTCTCTTTCTGATTGTTATTCTCTTTTCAGAACAACAAGGGATTGCGGGTCCTCCGTTTAATACGGATGATCCACAGCCGGTTGATTTTAAACACTGGGAATATTATATAGCTACCATTAATACTTTTCATCCGGGTGAAAGCTCGGGAACAAGTCCGCATGTAGAAGTCAATTACGGATTGCTTCCAAATGTTCAGGTTCATCTTCTTTTACCCCTGAATTATGATTATTCCCTGCAAAACGGGTTTAAGATCGGTTATGCCTACACGGAATTTGGAGTGAAATACCGTTTTATTCAGGAAACAGAAAACATGCCGCAAATAGGTGTCTTTCCGATTATGGAAATCCCAACCATAAAAAACTCAGCATTCGGAAATGGAAAAACCCAATTTTATCTTCCTGTATGGGTACAAAAATCCTGGGGAAAGATGACTACTTACGGTGGAGTCGGATATTGGTTTAATCCGGGAATAAATACCAAAAACTGGATGTTTTACGGATGGGAACTGCAATATGACTTTTCACCCGCTTTAACACTTGGTGGTGAACTTTATTATCATACGCCCGATGTAGTTGGGAATAATCCGGTTAGTTCATTCAATATTGGTGGATCGTATAACCCAACAGAGAAATTCCATATTATTTTTTCGGTAGGCCACAGCATCGTAAATGATAATTTTACAACCACTTATCTGGGCTTATTGTGGACGATATAATTAATTCATATTTTTAAATAATATTCATGAACACACGAGAATACAAACATACAAACTCACTGATGAATGAAAGCAGTCCTTATCTGCTTCAGCATGCCCATAATCCGGTCAACTGGTATCCGTGGGGACCGGAAGCTCTTGAAAAAGCGAAGAAAGAAAACAAGATGATTATTGTCAGCATAGGTTATGCGGCCTGTCACTGGTGTCACGTGATGGAACACGAAAGTTTCGAAGACGAAGAAGTTGCCAATTATATGAACGAACATTTTGTGGCAATAAAAGTGGACCGGGAAGAACGACCTGATATTGATCAGGTTTATATGAATGCAGTACAATTGCTTTCCGGCAGAGGCGGATGGCCATTGAATTGTCTCGCATTACCGGATGGACGACCTGTTTATGGCGGTACCTATTTCCAAAAAGAGCAATGGCTGGATATGCTTTCGCAAGTCTCCGGTTTTGTACTAAATAATCCCGATAAAGCCGAAGAGCAGGCAAAATCACTCACTGATGGCGTTCAAAATAACGAAATGATTTATGCTAATGCCAAAGTTCAGGAATTTAGTCTGGATGACCTAGATAACATTTTTGCCAAATGGAGAAATGATATTGATTTTGTAGAAGGTGGCTCTTTGGGAGCACCAAAATTTCCACTTCCCACCGGTTATCAGTTTTTGCTTCATTATTATTCACTTACGAAGAATGAAGACGCTTTAAAAGCTGTCACACTCACCCTGGAGAAAATGGCAAATGGAGGTATTTATGACCAGGTAGGCGGTGGATTCTCCCGATATTCAACCGATGCTGTCTGGAAAGTTCCTCATTTTGAGAAAATGCTGTATGACAATGCACAACTGGTTAGTTTATACACTGCGGCTTATCAGCAAACAAAAAATCCATTGTTTAAAACAATAGTTTTTGAAACCCTGGAATTTGTTCAGAGGGAATTGACTTCCCTTAAAGGCGGTTTTTATGCATCCTTGGATGCCGATAGCGAAGGCGTAGAAGGTAAATTCTATTGTTGGAAAAAAAATGAACTAAAAGAGATTATTGGAAACCATGCCGACCTGATCATTGATTATTATAATGTTTCGGGTTCAGGAAACTGGGAACACGACAGGAATATTTTGTATAAAAAAGATTCTGATAAAGAATTTGCCCGTAAATACAACCTCACAGAAGTTGAATTGTCGGATCGTATCCTTGAAGCGAAACGTATTTTATTAAACGAACGGTCAAAACGCATCTGGCCGGCGTTGGATGATAAAATCCTGACTTCCTGGAATGGACTTATGTTGAAAGCGTTTATAGATGCTTACCGGGTATTTGATGATCCCGACTACCTGAAAATGGCGTTGAAGAATGCTGAATTCATTTTAACCGAAATGAAATCGGAAGATAATCGCTTGAGTCGAAACTATAAAAACGGCAAAGCAACAATCAACGCTTTTCTGGACGATTATGCTTTTACCATTCAGGCATTTATTGCTTTGTACCAGGCTACTTTCGATGAAAAATGGCTGAAAGAAGCACAGCAACTCTGCTACTACAGCATTGAACATTTTCTGGACGGTGACAGCGGAATGTTTTATTATACTTCCGATCTCGATCCGGCTCTGATTGCCCGAAAAATGGAATTATCCGACAATGTGATTCCTTCTTCTAATTCCGAAATGGCAAAAAACCTGTTTATTCTGGGACAATATTTATACAATGAAGATTATATTGGGATGGCAAAGAAAATGCTTGCCAATATTAAACAGCATGCATTGGAAAACGGGATTTATTATGCCAACTGGGATATTCTGATGGCCTGGTTTGCGAAAGATCCTTACGAAGTTGCCATTGTTGGTGAAGATTGCGAAGCCAAACGAAAAGAATTTGACAGTCATTATTTACCGCATGTATTTTTTTACGGTGGGAAAACGGATAAAGATTCAACTTTGCTCGAAGGAAAATTGATAGAAGGGAATACCACCCTGTATGTGTGCCGCAACGGTGCGTGCCAACGACCTGTTAACGAAGTGAATGATGCATTGGTTCAAATTAAATAACAGCTAAATAAGATACTCAAACAGAACAAAATAATGAAAAAAGTATTGATAGTAAGTGCTCATCCCGAAAAGGCTTCTTTTTGTATGAGTTTAAAACAGACGGCAGTTAACTCATTTTTAATGAAGGGATATGAAGTAATGGAAAGTGACTTATATGCCATGCATTTCGATCCGGTTGGAAATAAGTCCGATTTCAAATCAATCAATAACCCGGATTTTTTCAAGTACCAATTGGAACAGGTTCATGCCAGCGAAAATAATCTGTTTGTCGATGAACTGAAAACCGAAATGGAAAAACTGGAATGGTGTGATATACTGGTTTTCAATTTTCCATTGTGGTGGTTTGGTATGCCGGCCATTCTGAAGGGCTGGGTTGACCGGGTTTTCGCCATGGGATTTGTTTACGGAGCAGGAAAAGGAGTGTATGAAAATGGTATTTATCCCGATAAAACAGCTTTTGTTACACTAACAACGGGCGGACCATTGCAGGCATACGGTCCGAATGGAAAAAACGGTGATCTTAACAGTATATTATTTCCTTTACATCATGGTGTTTTTTACTTCACAGGAATGACGGTATTGCCTCCTTTTATCAGCTTTGGCCCTGCCCGTTCGTCGGTCGATGAGTTGAATAA
>JAQTOL010000349.1 GCA_028748945.1 Paludibacter sp. | reverse complement strand
ATGATAGTAGACAATTTGCTTTATTTGATCCAAAATGGGAATATTCTCGTTTTATAAGTTATTTTTGTATTGTTATTATTACAGCTTAAATATATGAACCCAAAATTTATAAAAATCATCACGCTTCTGGTTATAATAATTTCAAATTGTTTTATTAACGATTTGAAGTCTCAACCTGAATGTCATTTTGAACACTATTCAACTGATGATGGACTTCCACAATATACGATCATGGATTTGTTGCAGGACAAAAAAGGTTTTATGTGGTTTGCGACCTGGAATGGACTTAGTAAATTTAATGGATATAAGTTTGTGAATTACAAAGTTCAACCAGGGGATTCCTATGTAATGAAAAGCAATAGAATCGAACGTATTATCGAGGATAAATACGGACGGATTTGGTTGACAACTTATGATGGTGAAGCACATTGTTTTAACCCATATAATGAAAAATTTTGGGGAATGCAATTAGTCAAAGGTTATGAAAATTATCCTTTTCAATTGTCTCAGATACAAATTAAACCTTCAGGAATAGTTTGGCTGTTGTCAGAGAAAACAGGATGTATTGCAGTAACAGATTCTTTATTTAATGTCCAGATTTACAATCAGGACAACGGAAGATTAAAAGGGAAAGCAGTTTACTCCGTTTTTGAGGAAAATAATGGAAATACATGGCTTTTAACTGACAACGGATTATGTCAAATTCTGAAAGGGAAAGCACAGACTATACCTTTCTTTTTTGAGAATGACCATATAAATGAGGACAATAATCAGTCTTTTTATTCTGCTCTGGAGCTCCAAAAGGAAATTTGGTTCGGTTCAAATAAAGGTCGAATATGGAAATATACGAAACACGGAGGAAAGTTTACGCTCCTTAAATTACCGGTTGCATCAGATATTATCGATATAAAAAAAATTAATCAAAATGAAGTGCTGATAATAACTTCAAATGATGGTTTTTTAATCCTGAATTTGCAAACCAACCATCTTCAATCATTCAACTCAACTACCTTAAAAGGACTGGAAACGAATAAAATAGAAAACTCAATTTTAGATAAATCAAATCATTTATGGCTTGAGACTCCTATAGTAGGAATATACAAATTTGATCTTAAAACACATTTATTGAAATATTACAGATTTAAGACAGAGGATGTTAGTACCATTTTTTTTCCTCCAAAATTATATGTTTTCGAAGATATTCTTCATAGAATATGGGTTCAACCAAAAGGTGGAGGCTTTTCTTTGTACAACCCGATCACTGACGATCTGGAACCTTTTTTTAATACACAATCAGCGCTCAACTGGAGATTCTCTAATATTGTACATTCAGCGTTTTCAGACAGGCAGGGAAATTTATGGTTGTCCACGCGTTCACATGGGCTTGAAAAAGTTGTTTTCGATAAGAATTATTTTAAAACAAGGATTATAAATCCGAATGAACATCAGAGTGTCTCCAATGATGTACGAACTGTATTTGAAGATAATGAACTGAATTTATGGATAGCCACTAAGGATAGTAAATTGAGAATCTATGATAAGAATAAAAATTTGTTGGGATTTTTCTCCGTCCAGGGAAATATAGTCAAACAAGCAGAACTCCCCGGGGCGGTTTACAGCATGATGCAGGATAAAGATGGTTATATCTGGATTGGAACCAAAGGGGAGGGAATTTATAAGATAAAGAAGAATCTTCATTCATTTTCATATCAGGTTCAACATTATAAAAACAATCCTTCTGATGTTTACAGCCTGAGTGATAACAATATTTACAGCATTATTCAGGATAAAAATAATCATATCTGGATTGGAACCTATGGCGGTGGATTGAATCTGGTTCAAATAAATACCACAGGTAAAATATTATTTATTAATCATAGGAATAACCTGAAAAATTATCCGGTTGATCCGGCAAACAGATTACGGTATATCACCGAGGATAAAAAAGGACATATTTGTATCGGCTCAACAAGTGGAATGATCATGTTTTCAAGCTCATTCACATCGCCTGAGAATATCCAATATCATTTTTTTAGTCGAAAAGCGGGCGATAAAGAGAGTTTGAGCAATAATGACGTACATGGAATTTGCTGTACAAAGAAAGGTGAAATGTTTCTGGTTACTTTTGGAGGCGGTATCAACAAAGTCATTGCATACGATAATAACGGTTATCCTTCTAAATTTAAATCATTTTCCACAAAAAACGGCTTACCTTCCGATGTGACTCTTGCGGCTGTTGAAGATGAACAGGGTATGCTTTGGATTAGTACAGAAAATAACCTGACAAAGTTTGATCCGGAAAAAGAATTTTTTGAAACCTATACAGATATCAAACGTTTAATGTCCAGAAATATTTTTTCTGAAGCATCTACTTGTCGGTTACGATCAAATGAAATAATCTTTGGTTTTTCCGGAGGGATACTCAGTTTTTCGCCCGATATCATTAAAAACAATACCTTCGTTCCTTATATTTCCTTCTCTAAATTTCAACTTTTCAATAAAGATGTTTCTATCGGAGCTAAATCACCGCTGAATGAGGATATCGATGATATTAAAGAACTGGTTTTGAAACATGATCAGAATTTTTTTAGTATCGAATTTGCAGCATTAGATTATATTGAACCTAATAATATTTCGTATGCCTATAAACTGGAAGGTTTTGATAAGGATTGGAACTATGTTCAAAAGCAACGTATCGCAAATTACACGAACCTTCCAAAAGGTAATTATGTTTTTAAAGTAAAATCAACCAGTAGTGAGGGTTTGTGGATGAATAACGAAAGGAAATTACCGATTAAAATATTACCTTCATTCTGGGAAACACCTATTGCCTATTTTATTTATTTCATACTCTTTGTGGGGCTGGTTTTGCTTTGTGTTTACATTTTGATTACGATTTATCATCTGAAAGCCAATGTTCAGCTCGAAAAGAAGATGTCGGAAATGAAACTTCGGTTTTTCACCGATATATCACATGAAATACGTACTCCATTGACCATGATTACCGCACCGGTAGAATTTATACTTAATGACAAAAATACGCCCGAACCGATTAAGAAACAATTAAAAATGGTTTCGCAAAACACCAATCGGATGTTACGATTGGTAAATCAGATTCTGGATTTTCGTAAAATACAATTTTTACATTTAAAAGTTTCAGAAATTGAGATTGCATCTTTTGTTGAAGATATTTTTGATAATTTCAAAGAAATAGCAGACAATCAACATATCAAATTTAAATTTATAAATGCTGCCGGAAATACTAAAATATGGGTTGATCCTGATTGTCTCGAAAAAATTGTTATGAATTTGTTGTCTAATGCATTTAAATTTACACCTATTGGAAAATCAATTCAGGTGGCGATTAAGAAAGATGATAAATATCTGTCAATTATAGTCCGTGATCAGGGCTCAGGGGTATCAAAAGATAAACAAAAAAGACTTTTTACGCGCTTTGCTTCATTCAACGAAGATAAAAACAAGCCAAGTACAGGCATTGGATTGTCATTGGTTAAAGATCTGGCTGAAAAACATTCAGCCAAAGTAACCGTAGAAAGTGAGGAAGGGAAAGGGAGCTGTTTCACTGTTAGTTTTTTATATGGAATCGAACATTTTGATAAAAATGTTGAAATTATTGCAGCTTCAACAAATGATCAGCTACCTCGAGTTGCTCAATCATTCAGCAATCAGAGTGACTATATTGAACCGATAGAAGACAACACAAAAAACAGTTCGAAATCTTCCGTTTTAATTGTTGAAGACGATATAGAATTGCGATCATTTATGAAATCAATACTTGAATCGGAATATATTATTTATGAATCGGAAGATGGAGCTGAAGGGTTGGAGAAGGCAATTCAGTTTTGTCCGGATTTTGTAGTAAGTGATATCATGATGCCTCGTATGGATGGAATTGAATTGCTCCAGAATCTCAAAAAAAACAGGAATACAAGTCATATATTACCAACAACGAATTCGGCTTCGACTACCTGCGCGACAACATGGCCACCCC
>JAQTOL010000348.1 GCA_028748945.1 Paludibacter sp. | reverse complement strand
CCTTCGACATAGCTTGGAGTAAATGTAGAACTCACTTGTGAATAAGGTCCTGTTGGCGATTTTGCAAAAGCCACCCTCAAATTCCGGTTTGGACGGGTATTGTCTTTAAAAACCAATACATAAGCATCTTTTGCGCGTTTAACTATTGTTGCATCGATGGAACTGAATCCTGGATCGTAAAGCAGTTTCGTTTTAGAAATAGTCTTAAAATCTTTCGTAGTGATGTAGTAGAGTCGTTGATTATTGTTTTCCTCTTCAACGCCTTTTTTAAAACGAAAGGGAACACAAGATGCCCAAACGACTACAAATTCTCCCTTTTCATCATCGTAAAAAATATCCGGAGCCCATACATTTATAGTTGAGGGTTCATTCTTCATAACCGGAATCATTTGCTGTCTTGACCAATGAATAAGATCCGCGGAACTGGCATACCCAAAACCAAGATCACCCTTCCAACTGGTAGTCCACACCAAATGAAATATTCCATCTTTAGTTTGAGTAATAGATGGATCACGAAGCACTTTTTCATTTCCAATTGAAGGTTTCAACCAAATACCCGGAATACTGTCCCAATAGATTCCATCTTTACTATATATAAATCTAAGACCTTCATTAGCCGGCTCATGAAAAGAAGTGAAAATATAGTATTCATTTTCCGCTTCACATGAATAGGAAAAGAATAAGAACAAAACCAGCATCTTCAGCATCTTCAACATCAATTTCATTTTTCTAAACATTAAACAATTCAATTTTACTTACAAGATTAAAGACGAAGATAACCAAAATCAGTACTCATAGATTTAACTGGTAAAATTCAAAAATACTGCTAAAAACTAAAGAACAGTATTGTCGTAAATTATTTCTCATTTTGAGTACACATATTAATATGTAGCGTCTTAAGTACAAATAATCCATTAAAACACTAATTTTAAAACTATTTGCATTATGAAAAAACTACTTTTTTTTGTGCTGATTGCTCTGTCTACAACAGCTTTTGCACAACTTCAATCAAACAAAACTGCAGCAAAACTTGGATATCAGGGTGCTATTGACTTAGGCAATTATGATAAAAAGTTTTCGCTTAATTTCAATTCGACAAAGGCTATTTTGCCTTACGGAAGTCTTGCCAATGATGGAAAAGGTCTTTTTAGTATCGTAGTATCCTCTGAAGCTCCGGTGGGGAAAGTAAATCCCCTTAACAACAAAAAAGCTGATAACTGGGGTTCAAATTGTAATGTATATCGTTTTGCGTCTATTCAGGACTTATTAAATTTCTCTGCGGTAGATTCATTAAAAGCATATAATCCTTTGCAACAATTCTGGAAACCAACTAATGTAATTATTAACTACAGAGGTGATACTACCGAACAGGTTATGGCAGTTTATCCGGGGATGTATAAAAAAGTAAACCTTGGTTTTCAGGTAAGTATCGATGGTGGAGGATTGAAATCTGATGTAAGCTTTGAACTAATGACAGCCGATAAAGGGAACACAGGAAAATCTGCAACCTATAAAATGATTGTAAGTGTTGGCAAACAAGTATTGTTTGGATATGCTCCGTTAGCGACGACAATGGCAATGGATACTGCAAAATCTTCAAATGTTGCTGCATACAGAACTTCACTTGGAAGTAATGACTTTTGGGTAGTTGATAATATATACACAACTACCTTAGATACAACCTTTACAAAACAAAAAATAAATATTGCTGAAAAAATAGGTGTAAGCCCAGAGTACTTTAATGGTAAAAAAATCTATGTAACACTTTATTCAAGTGGTACCGGTACAAATATTGAACCTGGTGTATTTGATCCTGTAGTTGCCATTGATAATGTTGAAGGTGTTTATGGTGCAGCTTATTGGAGTGTTCCGGACAGTGTGGTTGCTAATGCTGTAATCAATCACAATAATGGTACACCTGCCAAAACAGTTTCAACAGATTTCTCTGGAGGAACACCTGTTGTCGTTCCAGCAGACAGTACTGTTGCTGTTAAATTCTATCTGAGGGATGCTAACAGAGCTGCCGTTATTGATATTACCGAAGCAAATGATGGCGGTTCACACAATGCTAAATATTCATTTGCTGCAACCGGAGCTGTAAAAGCTAAAGCTGCTGATGGAACTTATTCAGTTGATGTTCCTTATACTTATACTCCTTCGGATGGTACTACTAAATTTGATCTTAAGGTGGCTGCTCCGGCATCAGGAATGGTAAGTGACACCCTTGAAGTTTCTATCAATGTTAAAGTTGCATTGAATGCGGTTTCATCCGAAAGACTTGAAATTACAAACGGTATGCGTTTCTGGTATAATATATCTGCAAAGGGTACAGCTCCTGCAGGTGTCGCTCCTCTAAATACTAATGCCGTAAGAATTTGGGGAAGAACAAACACAATTGTAACAGCTAATGCTACTGAAAATGTTTCAATAACTAATCTGGCAGGTCAGGTCTTGAAATCGGTTTCAGCCTCTCAGGCTAACAGAGGAATTGCAATGCAAACAGGTGTTTATATTGTAAAAACAGGTGATAAAATTCAAAAAGTAATTGTGAAGTAGTTTATCCTGTTTAATTAATTTAGATTGTTGCCCCGAAGCATATGTTTTGGGGCAACTTTTTTATTTGTTGAAACTTAGTACAAAACTATCGTTTTTATCGTCTGATTGTTATAAATCGCCTAATAATCCAAGCTGTATAATTATCTTTTAAATGAGAAAAGTATTTTTATTTGTAAATTGTATCATAATCGTCAGCACGACATTAGTATCACAAAATTCAGGGCTGACCAACACTTCCACAAGCAAATATGCCAAAATGAACAGTACCAATATCGATGCTGTACATTGGACTAACGGTTTTTGGGCTGAGCGTTATACTATTTTTAAAGACACCATGATCCTTTCGATGTGGAAAACGCTTGACAACCCTGATATTAGTCACTCCTACCGTAATTTTGAAGTGGCTGCCGGAGAAATTGAGGGTGATCACTGGGGACCACCGTTTCATGATGGCGATTTTTATAAATGGCTGGAAGGGGTGGCGTCAGTCTATGCTGTCACCAAAGATCCGAAACTGGATGCGTTGATGGATAAAATCATTGCTGTTATTGTAAAAGTTCAACGGGCGGATGGGTATATTCATACGCCGGTAATTATCGCAGAACTGCATAAAGGGATTGATTCGCATAAGGTTGACAATACGGTTATCGGAACAAAAGTGGGCGAGACCGGAAAGGGAGCATTTGATAACCGGTTGAATTTTGAAACCTACAATCTCGGACATTTGATGATGGCCGGTATTATTCACAAGCGGGCAACCGGTAAAACAACTCTTTTCGATGCGGCTGTAAAAGCTACCGATTTTTTGTGTCATTTTTACGAAACGGCTTCAGCTGAATTGGCTCGAAATGCCATTTGTCCGTCACACTACATGGGTGTGGTGGAAATGTATCGCGCCACCGGAAATCCAAGATATTTAGAGCTGGCAAAAAATCTGATTAATATTCGCGGAATGGTCGAAAACGGGACGGATGATAATCAGGATCGTGTTCCTTTCCGTCAACAAAAAACGGCTATGGGTCATGCCGTTCGCGCCAACTACCTGTACGCCGGAGTGGCCGATGTCTATGCCGAAACCGGCGAAAAGCTGTTATTGGATAATCTGGAAAGTATCTGGACGGACATAACCACCCGCAAAATGTATGTGACCGGAGCTTGCGGAGCATTGTACGATGGAACTTCGCCTGATGGAACAAATTACACTCCTGATAGTATTCAGAAAGTACATCAGGCTTACGGACGTGCGTATCAGTTGCCAAATTCAACAGCCCATAACGAGACCTGTGCCAATATCGGAAATATGCTGTTCAACTGGCGCATGTTGCAGGTTACAGCTGATGCTAAATATGCCGACATTCTCGAGACTGCCCTTTACAACAGTGTACTCAGCGGTGTAAGTCTGGATGGAAAACGCTTTTTCTATACCAATCCGTTGCGGCTCAGTAACGACTTTCCCTATACACTTCGCTGGCCAAAGGAACGTACCGAATATATCAGCTGTTTCTGTTGTCC
>JAQTOL010000347.1 GCA_028748945.1 Paludibacter sp. | reverse complement strand
TTTTTCATGGCAGTCATGGCAGCACGCAGTTCTGCTCCACAAATTTCGATAGAGTGATTACGGATTGCCGCATTGATTTTCACCAGTTCAAAGTTGTCAACACGTCCGTTGCCGGTGGTATTGAAGTTTTTACCGATAACATTCGTATCAATTTTCTTCATGAAATCAGCCAATAACGGTTTGCACGCGTGATCGAATAAATAACAACCGTACTCGGCCGTATCTGAAATCACCCGGTTCATTTCATACAGTTTCTTACGGGCAGTGGTGTTGGCGATAAGCGGTGTTTCGTGCAACGACTCATAGTAAGCCGATTCGTTTTTGATGCCTGAGCAAGTCATGGTTTCGTATGCCGACTCCACTCCTGCTTTGATAAAGGCAACCATTAGGGTAGCATTATCGAAATATTCCTGTTCCGTGATTTCCATATCATCGGCAGGTGTTTTTTCAAAGGCAGTTTCACCGGTCTCTGCACGCCATTTCAAGAGATTTTTATCACCGGCTGCCCAGTCTTCCATCATGGTTTTAGAAAATTCGCCTGATAAAATATCATCCATGTGTTTGATAAACAACGGACGCATAATGTCTTTCAATTCGTCGGACAGCTTGTAGGCTTCCACTTTAGCCGGATTGGACAAACGATCCATCATGTGGGTGATACCACCGATTTTCAATGCTTCGGTAATTGTTTCCCAACCATACTGAACCAGTTTTGACGCGTATCCTTTGTCAATTCCTTTTTCAACCATTTTATTGAATGAAAGGATAGAACCTGTTTGCAATAAACCGCAAAGAATAGTTTGTTCACCCATCAAATCCGATTTTACTTCGGCTACGAAGGACGAATGTAACACACCGGCTTTGTGACCACCTGTACCTACACAATAAGCTTTGGCAATTTCCATACCATCACCATTCGGATCATTTTCGGCATGAACGGCAATCAGGGTAGGAACACCGAAACCACGCAGGTATTCGGCACGAACTTCTGTTGCAGGTGATTTTGGAGCCACCATGATAACGGTAATATCTTTACGGATTTGTGTACCTTCTTCTACGATATTGAAACCGTGTGAATAGGATAAACAAGAACCTTTTTTCATCAAATGCATTACCTGATTCACAACAGAAGTATGTTGTTTATCCGGAGCCAGATTCATTACCAAATCAGCCGTTGGAATCAATTCTTCGAAAGTTCCTACGACAAAGTTGTTATTTGTAGCATTTTGATAGGATGCCTTCTTTTGGTCAATCGAATCCTGACGCAAAGCATAAGAAATATCAAGACCGCTGTCACGCATATTTAAACCCTGAGCCAAACCCTGAGCACCACAGCCAACGACTACGATTTTCTTTCCAATCAGTTTTTTGACTCCATCAGCGAATTCGCTGCTTTGCATAAAATCACATTTTCCTAATTCCTGAACTTTTAGCCGGTGAGGAAGTGAGCTGAAATAATTTGCCATTTTTTTTGTTTTTTTTGGCTCCAAAATCCCACTGAAGAGATTTTAAAGAGCATTATATAAGTTGTTTTTTAATAATTCTTTTTATTGTCAGGCTGTGCTCTAAAAAACTACTCTGGCCCTGCAAGCAATTTTTTCATCTTTACGAATTTCAAAACGAAAATCATTCGGTTCAATTTCAGAACCGATAATATCAACAAAATCATCGAATAACAATTCGTTCATAAAATTTATTTCAAACCTTCTTATTTGCTTTTTTCGGTATGTTTCTAATGAAAAACAGTCGCTTATCCACTCAATATAACGTACAGTATTAACATGTCCGTTAATATCAATATCGCTGTATTTTACTTTAAAACCATCGTAGTCGATACCATCATCGCCAATCGGACCAAGTTTAATCGGTTTTTCAATCAATCCCAAATCACCGGAAGCAAATTTATGGATGCCTTCAAGGGACAACAAATCCTGAGCCCGGCGGGTTTGCATGTCTATCATTGCCCAAATTGAACAAGCATTTCCTATAATTTCATGCTTCTCATTCCGGATACAAAAATTACGCGTTGTACTGGCACGCCCTACTTCTTCAATCCAGGTTTCAATATGAACAGTTTCATATTGTTCCGGGAAATGATCCATTTCAAGAGCCATACGCAGTAATACCCATGAACTATCCATTGCATTCAGATTCCTCAATCCAAATCCGTTATCGTCGGCATTGTAGCCGGCGGTAGTCAACAAAATATCGATCAGGGCAGCCGTTGTTATCCGAAACTGGAAATCAACAGCCTGCGGTTGAATTTTAGATGGATAGCTCCTCTTACTCATTTTTACCTCCGAAGAGGATATTGTCTCCATATTTTGATTTTTAATCTAAAGTAGCATTCATTTATTAATTCTCCTGTGAAATCCATACAGGAACAGATCTTATTTGCCAAATTTTTCCTGAATACCACTAAGCATATCGCTCAACCGTTCCACTTTCGAACGGGTAATCGCCACCCTACCTGAACGGATGAACTGCAATACACCAATAGTTTCGCTAAGTTCATCAAACATTTTTTGGGTTTCGTCGTAATGTCCGGCCTTTTGCAATACTACAAAATCATTGTTCATTTCCAAAATCCGGACATGATATTTACGAATCAATTCTTCAACAGAACCTTTTTCCAAAAACTTTTCAGTTGCGACTTTATACAAGGCTATTTCCTGAAAAACTAATTCTTCATCTGTATTGTAATATGATTTTAGGATATCAATTCGTTTATCAATCTGTTGAACAACTTTCCTTACAACTTCTTCAGTTGAATAAAGAGTTACGGTAAATTTATGAATTCCTTTGATTGCAGATGGTGAAACAGAAAGTGTCTCAATATTCAGACCGCGACGTGTAAAAATAATGGTGATTTGACCCAGCAAACCAACTGTATTTTCCGAAAAAATGGTAATAGTATATAATGTCTTTTCCATAATGATTTCTTAATTTATTTTGGTTTCCAATAAAATATCACTAACTGAAGCACCGGTTGGTATCATTGGATAAACCATACCATTCATTTCAACGTCTACTACCAATAAATAAGGTTTATCGTCTTTCAACATATCAGCTATTGCTGCGTCAAGGTTTTCACGTTCATGGACTTCGGTTCCATCAATTTTGTAAGCTTTTGCAATAGCAATAAAATCAGGATTTTGCATTTTAGTAAACGAATAACGTTCTTCGAAAAACATTTCCTGCCACTGACGTACCATACCCAGGAAATGATTGTTGAGAATAATCATTTTTACACCAATCTGTTCCTGCATAATGGTTCCCAATTCCTGAATGGTCATCTGAAAACCACCGTCACCACTAAACATACAAACGGTACGTTCAGGGGCACCCATTTTAGCTCCCATGGCAGCCGGAATACCAAAGCCCATGGTTCCCAGTCCACCGGAAGTAACCATACTGCGGGTTTCGGTAAATTTAAAATAACGGGCCGCCATCATCTGGTTCTGGCCTACATCGGTTACCAGGATAGCCTTATTATTTGTAGCTTCAGTTACTTTATGTATAACTTCACCCATGGTTATTTCACCCGTAGTTGGATATACTTCCTTTAGAATAATTTTTTCAAATTCACGCTCGTCGTATTCATTGAATGATTCAATCCATTCTGTATGTTTTGCAGGTTGAATTTTATCAATAATGGCTGCCAGCGTTTCCTTGGCATTTCCTAAAACAGGAGCATCGGCTTTTACATTTTTACTAATTTCTGAAATATCGATGTCAAAATGAATAATTTTAGCTTGTTTGGCATAACGACTTAAGTCGCCTGTAACGCGATCATCAAATCGCATTCCAATAGCAATCAACACATCACATTCATTCGTTTTAATATTGGGTCCAACATTTCCATGCATTCCCAGAAAACCTTTGTTCAATGGAAAGTCGGAAGACATCGCCGATGCACCAAGCAAAGTCCAGGCTGCAGGTATATTTGCTTTTTCCAACAGGGTTTTCAGTTCCTCTTCCGCACCTGATAATACAACTCCCTGACCAACTAAAGCAAAAGGTTTTTTTGCCTGATTAATTAATCGGGCAGCTTCTTCTATTTGAGCTGGATTTATTTCGGG
>JAQTOL010000346.1 GCA_028748945.1 Paludibacter sp. | reverse complement strand
TGAATGTGATTGGACAGATATGCATTTATGAGCTTGTGAAACAGGAAGGAGTCTGGATGTTAACACTCGATCTGGCTCCAAATATGGGTGAATTGCTGCCTGCTTTTGAACGTCTTGAAATTTCAACTATCCTTTTGATTCGTTAATGAATATAGTTTATTCTATCTGATTTCAGGGAAGTAAATAAACAATTTTAAACATTTAGTTGTTTAGTATATAACAATTTTATTTTAAATATGAACTAACGGTAATTGCTATGAAAAAACAATTAAAAACTATGATTCCTGCACTGTTTATTGTATTTGGATTTTCTGCCTGCAGTTCAAAAACAACTTTATCAACGGTTGCTTCAGTCGACTTAAAACGTTATTCCGGTACGTGGTATGAAATTGCATCCTATCCTCAGTTTTTTGAACGTGGTTGTAGTAATGTCCGGGCAACTTATACGGCAAAGGATGGTTATATTGAAGTTTTCAACCAGTCTTTTAAAAAAGGAAAACCCAACGACATTAAAGGAAAAGCATTTGTTGTTCCTGACAGTAAAAATGCAAAACTGAAGGTTCAATTTTTCTGGCCTTTCAAAGGGGATTACTGGATTATTGATCTGGCTGATGATTATTCGTGGGCTGTAGTGTCCGATCCTAAACTGAAAACTTTGTGGATTCTTTCACGAACTCCGAAAATGGATGAGGTATTGTATAATTCATTGATTGAAAAGTTAGTGAAGAAAGGTTTTGACAAAGAAAAAATTGCACGAATGGTGCAGGAATAGGAAATTGGCATTGAAAATCCACAAGTGCAGGTATTAGTTTATTGTTATATCTGTCAAATGAAAAATCCCATACCTGAAATTACAGATATGGGATTTAATGAGTATTAAGTAATAAACCGATTATTTTTTTAGCATCTCGCGCAACAAAACAGGTATTTCATTCGGTTCTTTTGCTACCGGAACACCGGCTTTATTGAATGCTGCAATTTTCTCGGCAGCTGTACCCGAACCACTCGAAATAATGGCACCGGCATGGCCCATTCTTTTTCCGGGAGGTGCTGTTTGTCCGGCTATAAATGCCACAACGGGTTTAGTCATTTTTTCAGCAATAAATTGTGCCGCTTGCTCTTCAGCATCACCACCAATTTCACCAATTACCACTACTGCAATTGTTTCAGGATCGTTTTCAAATCGTTCCAGTAAATCGATGAAGTATAATCCCGCTATCGGATCACCTCCGATTCCAACACAGGTGGTTTGTCCGAAATCATTCAATGTCAGTAGGTTCACTACCTCGTAAGTAAGTGTTCCACTGCGTGAAATAAATCCGATATTTCCTTTTTTGAAGATATTTCCGGGAAGAATTCCGATTAATGCTTCGTCAGGAGTAATAATACCCGGGCAATTAGGCCCGATCAGCATCGTTCCGTTTTGTTTCAAAAATGGAGTGACACGAATCATATCCTGAATTGGTAAACCTTCGCTTATGGCAACTACTAATTCAATGCCGGCTTCCGATGCTTCTAAAATTGCATCCGCGGCAAAGGCAGCCGGTACAAAAATGATGGAAGTATTGGCTCCGGTAGCTTTAACTGCAGCGGCAACTGAATTGAAAACAGGTACGCCATCAAGTACAAGTCCTTCTTTTCCGGGCGAAACACCAGCTACCACGTTTGTTCCGTATTCTCTCATTTTTCCGGTGTGAAATTTACCGTCACGTCCGGTTATTCCCTGAACTACTAATTTTGTGTTTTTATTGACTAATATGCTCATATTATTGGTATTTATTTTTTTTATTTAAAAGCGTTAGATGAAAAAGCTTTGCCTTCTGTTATGATAATCGATATTACCTGGAACTATTTATTAGCTGTTATTTTACAATCTGCTTAATTCAATTGCCTTTTGTGCGGCTTCACTCATCGAACTTACAGTTGGAAGATTTGTCTGCTTTAATAATTCCAGACCTTCGGCTGCATTGGTTCCCGAAAGTCGTACTACAATCGGAATATTAGTTGAAATAACTTCCATTGCTTTTATTAAACCTTTTGCCACATCATCACAGCGTGTAATTCCACCAAAGATATTAATCATTACTGCCTTTACATTTTTGTCATTGAGCAATATATTCATGGCATCAATCACTTTTTGAGGACTTGAACTACCTCCAATGTCCAGGAAATTTGCCGGTTCACCACCATATAATTTGATCATATCCATGGTAGCCATAGCCAGTCCGGCACCATTTACCATACAACCGATATTTCCATCCAGACGTATATATGATAATCCTTTGCTGTTTGCATCAATTTCTACCAATTCATCTTCATCCGGTTCGCGCATTGCCAGAATTTCGGGTTGACGGAAAAGTGCATTATCATCAAAATTCATTTTTCCATCTATAGCCAAAACTTCGTTATCCGGAGTTAATACCAGCGGATTGATTTCAGCAATAGTTGCATCAGTCTCTACATATAGTTTATATAGTTTCTTGAAAATACTGGCTGCTTTTTGTGCAATTTTAATATCATCAAAAAGTTGCAGTGCAATATCTCTTGCCTGAAAGTCGAGCAAACCGGTTAGGGGATTGATATTAAATTTGATAATTTTCTCAGGACTAACCCTGGCAACTTCTTCAATTTCGACACCACCTTCGGAACTGGCCATCAACGTTACAGTTTTAGTATTTCTGTCGTTGATTAAGCCAACATAATACTCTTTAGTAATATCCACTGCATCAGCTACAAGTACTTTTTCTACTTTGCAGCCTTTGATATCCATCCCTAATATCTGCTTTGCCGCTGCTACAGCGTCATCAACAGTTCTTGCAAGTTTAACGCCACCGGCTTTTCCCCGTCCGCCAACTAAAACCTGTGCTTTTACTACTACCATACGATTTAAATCGCGTGCTGCTTTTTCTACTTCGCTAACTGTGTAGCATAATACATCTTCAGGAACCGGGATTCCGTACTTCCTGAAAAGCTGTCTGGCTTGATATTCGTGAATCTTCATTTAATTTTGTTTATGTATTCTAAGTTGTATTTTGAATTATTTGTTCTGTCAGCGAAATATAATCATGCCACAAATGAAGTCATTTTTTTTCATAAATCCAAGTCCATTTTATATGTACTTAATGTTTTCTTGAAATGATTTACTAATTAGAGTAATTACAATTATCTATAATAGAGTAATTTATTTGAGATGTGTGAATTGTTGTTTGAAAAACATTAACCCATAATTCACATTAATTATTAATTTATATGAAACAATACAATATCTAAATCAGACTGAGTTTAAAAGTAATATTTAAATGTTTTAATAGATCTAAGCTCTCATTTTTTTTTTACGTATATATATAAATGGATACTTCAAAATTAATTTTCTGTATTTTCAAATTCAAAATCGTCTTCATTCTTCCATGTTTCATCATTTTCCCGATCATTTTTCAAATTTATCCCGTCTCCCAACCTTATTTTTAGTTGAAATTCTTGTGATTCGATATTATTTTCAAATAATTTTCTGATAAAACTAATTTTATTTCAGCCGTTTAGGTGTAGATTATGTTTTAAAGCAGAAATAAGTGGAAAAAAGATTTGGTTTGTAATGTAAAAGCGACTACTTTTGCACCCGCTTTGAGAGAGAAGCACGGTTTTGATTGACAATTTATTCAGTAACTATTTACTGTTATGAGATCAGTAAAACAGGACATAAAAGCGGGATAAAAAATAAATCGGATTTTTTTTTGAGAAGTTTGGTGGGGTTATAAATTTGCATTATCTTTGCAGCCCGTTTGGCCTATGAATTTTGGGAAAGCCCGCAAATGAGCAGGAAGAAAGCAAAACCACGAACGCAGGAGTACAAGTTATAAAATAGGGAGCTATTTTATAGTAACATTAGACAAGTCTTATCAATATCATCACTGTGAAGTGACAGGATAATAATTAATTTTAAATTATTAATTATTAATTGATAAGCATCGCTCTTTGAGAATACATGAACAACAAATAATGTAGTATAAGGAAGGTAAAATATTTTTTATACCACGTCAATTTTCTAATAAATCAAAAAAGAGATAGCATCCGAGCAAATAAAAAAAAA
>JAQTOL010000345.1 GCA_028748945.1 Paludibacter sp. | reverse complement strand
GTCTGGCCCAGCGCATTGCGCGCCGCAAAACCCGGGAGGAGAAGTGACATGCCCGACTTCCTCATGCACCTCGAAAGCGTGACCCTCCGGTCGCTGTGCCTCTCCGATCTGAGAGCCATACCCTGGGTTTTCAGTTGGAGCCAGTGCCGGTTCAATATCACCGGGTGGTACGGTGTGGGCACTACACTCGAAACCATGCAACTGCAAGACCCTGAAAAATTTGAACATTTTAAAAAGGCTGTGAAAACGGATCCTTTTATCCGGTACGTACTCACCAATATCGATTCGAGCCTGGCATCATCCGACGAAGTTATTTTTAGAAAATATGCCCTGCTTGCAGCGGATGTTCCTCAAAGTTCAGACTTTGTAACTCTTATGACCGATGAGTTTTTGCGAACCCGGCGTATGCTTGATATTGTCTTGAATATACCCATTTCAGAACGACGTGAAAACCATTACTACTCTACCCTACTCCGGGCCGAAGCAATGGAACCTTTGCACGAACATCAAATTCGTTTATTGAAAAAGTGGCGGCAGTATTCCGAAGACGGAAATACATCCGAAGCCGATCAGGTCTTATTTGAATTGTTGCGCTGTATAAATGCCATTGCCGGCGCCATTGGCTTTACAGGATAAATTAAACAATACAATACGCAAACCAACTATAAATAATTGAATATAAATATTTTGAGATTGCATTCCGTCCCGATAACTAACGGGAGCATTCTGGAGTAGATTAATTAATGTCAGGAGAATGTCAGGTGAATGACCGCAAAAGTCGTTGAATGTTTTTAAATATATATATAATTTTGCTCAAAATTTTCATAGAATTATGAATCAACCGGATTTAGGCAGAAAAATAGCTGAACTTCGAAAAGCTAAGGGCTTAACACAAGATGAGCTGGTGGAGAAATGTAATATCAGTGTGAGAACCCTTCAACGGATTGAAGCCGGCGAAGTATCACCCCGAAGTTACACTTTGAAGATTATTTTTGCCGCACTGGATTATGATATTTATGATTCTCATGAAAACACATCCGGTAAATTGGATAAAATCCTATTTATCGTTTCCAAATGGCTCGGGCAACTTTATAAATATTTAATTGATTTATTTAATTTAAAAACAAACAAAATGAAAAAAATAACAGTTTTATCCTCTGCGGTTTTAGTCGTCGGCTTTGTTCTTTTTTCAGTCTGTACTGAAAGCCATGCACAGACAAAGGCAAATGTCACGAAGATAATTGAGAAATCGAATAAAGAGTATATTCGTTGGTTCAATGATGGAAAAATTGATTCAATAATGTCTCAATACAGAGACGATGCCTGCCTGGTTGCAAAAGGCTGCGGAAAATCGTTTATTCATGATTATTTAAGCTCCGAATCAAGACGATACAGGTTTAAAGAGTTGAGTATTCTGTCCATCAGTATCAGCGATTCGATAGCCGTTGAAAAAGGGCGTTGGGTTGTAAGCCTTTATTCCGGCGGTGATTTTGAAGGTGAATACTTAACCGAATGGCACCTTTCCAAAGGCAAATGGTTAATGGTTAATGGCATATCAGATAGTAAATAAAGCAGGCCCGAAGCTACTAATCTGTCAAAAAAAACGAAAGTGCGCATGATTTGCACTATTGTACCCGATTTCACAGGTACATACTTTAAATACCCCTGCTACAGCAATTGTAGCAGGGATTTTTTTTTATCCTGCGGGCTCTACTCAACCAACATATTTCATTAAATTATAAATCTTCAGGTCAAGTATAAATTAAGTAAATAAACTTAACTTTAATTCAAATAAATGTTATTATCTTTGGAGCGAAATTTAATAAAAAATATATGGCTGCTTATATTCTATGACTTATTTCATAGGACGAATATATATGAACTTCCGGTTAGCTTTGAGTTCTTAAATATATATACATCTTGTTTACCACACATTTAGAAACATTTAATATATTGAGATTATGATTGAATACTTAAAATTAGTAGCTTCCTGTCTAACGCCATTGACAATTATTCTGATTGGAATTATTATTAATCGAAGACTTGAAAAAAGCAAAATTGAATTTTTAAAAGAGAAAGAATGGCAAATTATTTGGGCTGACCGTTTTCTTAATTCAGCTAATGAACTAAATGATAATATTTCATTTTTGATTTGCACTCTTTTTGAATTACAAGGAGTACAAAACGGGACAAATGAATACCGTGAAAAAATTATACTGATGATGAAATATAGGAAAAGTATTCAGGTAAACGAATGGAATATCAAGAATTACACACAATTTTCTGAAAATAATGGTCAATATGTCGTGAATACTTTGAAAGACATTCTTGATGGATTAACAAATATAATAGACAACAGACAAGGAGATATTGAGCCAATTAGACAGAAACAATTTGAATTTAACAAGGTCGTCAGAAATGCACATGCAGAAATATTAAAAATAAATACCGTGGACAATATCATGAATAAGTAATGACAGGTGTTACGACAAAACACGAAAAAGAAAAAGAGGACACTTTGCGAGGAAAGAGTAAAGTCAAATAAAGCAAAACGCAAAGTGATTCTTTTAGGTATAAAAAAAAATCACTGTAAGAGACTGCTCAACTGACAAGACAGACTGTAAAGTTATCATGGGATACTTTTAAGTTGGCAAGATATATTGTTGATTTACCGTGGGATGTTGTTGAGTTAGCAAAAGATATTTTTTATGTGAAGTGGAATATTGTAAAGTTTATGAGATAGGTTGTGATGTGATTGTAATATACTATTGAATTAACAAGATATATTCTAAAGTTACCAAAGAATACTGTTGAATTGAGAAGAAATACATTTAAGATAACATGGTATCTCGTAGAGTTCACAAAATATATTTTGAAGTTAAAGTGAGATATTGTGGAGTTTATGAAATTGAAAATCCCGACCGAAGAAATGACCAAAGCAATTGAAGCAAAGATTGACAGATATTAATAAGGAATAGGAAAAGAATGAGATTAGGAGCAATAAAAGGAAAATCAGTAGAATTAGTCTTACTTTCAAAGGAAAATCTTATTCTGTGGATGAATAACGAAGAGGAATTTTCCAAAGAAATGAATATTATTGTTGACGCTGAACCGATTGTAGACAATCTATTAAAAGCTTTCAAAATAAAAATTAAAAATCTGAATAACGATCCTGGAAATGATCATTGGCATTCATACTTTGCGATCATCTATCAGAACAAAATAATTGGAGCAATTGGGTCAAAGGGAAAGCCTTCGAATGAAAGTTGTATAGAAGTAGGATATGGGATATCCGAATCTTACCGTAATTTAGGAATTGCAACAGAAGCCTTGAAATTATTTATAAATCATTTCTTTAAAGAGTATTCAATAAAATCCATTGTAGCAGAGACTGAAAAGGAAAATTTTGCTTCTCAGAAAGTATTAGAAAAAAACTGCTTTAATAAAATTCAGGAGAATGAAACAATACTATGGAAGATCGAATCGTTTTCGTAAGTCAAGACTATATAGCAACAAAATACAACTCAAATACCAACTTTTATGAAACGAATTCTCTTTTTTTTATGTGTCGGTTTATTATTCGTAAACTGTAAAGACGACACCAAACTAACAGACACCCAGGAATTGTACAAGTATGTAAATGACTGGGTTTACCAGAATATGGATGCCTTATATTACTGGAATACGAAATTGCCGGCTTCTCAGAGCACCTACGAGAATCCAACAGATTATTTCAAGACACTGAAATATAAAGATGACCGGTTTTCGGCCATCTTCGAAAGCTATCAGGATATTCTAAACGAGCTTAACGGGGTGAGTACATCCGAAATCGGGTTTAACTTTCAGTTATACAAGGAAAGTTCAACCAACGATAATGTACTGGGAATCATTTTGTATCTGAAACCCGGAACTCCCGCCGCGAGTTTAGGAATAAAACGGGGGGATATTTTCCGGAAAATCAATGGGCAACAAATAACCATGACCAATTACAGCAATCTGATTAATTACTTCTCAGATAGTTCGGCAAGTGCAAGTGTCACTTTTTCGACTTATCAAAACGGATCCTTTTATGACAAAGCTGCAGTAACAGTAAATAAAGCAGCTAATTAC
>JAQTOL010000344.1 GCA_028748945.1 Paludibacter sp. | reverse complement strand
ATACATTTTTATTCTTTACTACATCTAATATTGAATCAGGTGTTAAAACCATCTTTGTTCCATTGTTGTAATAAATAAGGATTGGCTTTTCAACTAATACAGTATCTGCTTGTCTTTCATTTGGCTTAAGCTTATTAGATTTAGGGAATGTCACATTCAATTTTGAAGAGAAATATGAATCCATTCGTGGATCTACCAATACAGCCATTTTATCAACGAAAGTATTTGCCGGAACAAAATCGTGACGACCTGATGCAACCAAGTCTGCGTACAGTTGGTTATAGTTTGGTGCAGAAGTTGAATACTTCATTAAACAATCATCGGAATTTGATGTAAAACATTTGCCTACTGCAGATTCAACTGCAGCTTTTGCAAGAGCATTATCTCCATCAGCAATAGTAATTGCTATTCTTATTTTCAAAGAATTACCAAACTTCACCCAGGCAGCTACATCTCCACCATAGTATAAATCGGCAGATCCAAAACTTTCAGCACCTGCATCTAATTTACCTAAAGCTGCGTCCAAACGTACAAGCAAGTCTTTATAAATATCATGTGCATCATCGTAAACCGGATAAACATTTTCAGGATCCAAAGCTTGAGTATAAGGGATATTACCAAATACATCAACTAATTGAGAATAAGCATAAACATTAACCAATTCAATGATTGCAAGTTTATTCGCTTTTACAGCTTCCTGTGATGTAAGAACATCCGTTGCAGTAATGATTTTTGAAGATTCATTTAAATCTTTCAAAACTCGTAAATAAAGTCTTAAATAAATATTTGTAGAGATATTACGTGTAATCAAATCGTAATTAGTCTCATCAACGTAGGTTGTTTCTGTCCAATATTGAGCCATCAACTTAAATATATTGATATTTACATTGGTATTATTCACAAAGTCCGATAATTCTTTTTGTCCATTAGAGAATAGCATTTCTCCGGGAACAACTGCAGGGTTTTTTTTGTCCGTATTAAAATCAGCAAACTGATCGGTACAGCTTACAAAGCCGGTTATCAGGACAATAAGTATTAAATATATCTTTTTCATATTCATCTGTTTTTAAAATTGTAAGTTTAAAGTAACTCCTACATTGCGTGTGGCTGGCATTACACCGCTTTGCCATCCTTGAATATTACCAGAACTCTGACTGGCTTCCGGATCTGCATAAGGAAGATTTTTAGCGATAATCCAAAGGTTGGAACCGACAAGACCAAGAGAAGCATTTGTTAAACTCAATTTGCTGTAAATTTCTTTTGGGAAGTTGTAAGTTAAAGTTACTTCTCTTAATTTAACATAAGAAGCATCGTAAATAAATCGTGCATTTGGATCGTATGCATAACCCCAACCTAAATAGTTTTCTTGATTTCTACGTACTGTATTTGGAGTGCCATCAGGTAAAACTCCTGGATTAATCACACCACCACTTGTTGCATCATAACCCTGAGTGTGATCTGCAGCATTTTTCCATTTGATTGGATCACGTTTTTGATTTCCTAGGTCATTTAAACCAGCTGTTTCCTGATACAAACCGGTTGCAGTACCATACCACATATCCAATGAAAATATACTACCTCCGTGTGATACATCTATTAAGAAACTTAAAGCTACATTTTTATATCTGAAAGTATTATTAATACCACCGGTCCAATCCGGATTCACATTTCCCAGAACCTGATCATTTGTAGCGGTTTTTAAATAACGACCGGTCGTTGCATTAACTGTTTTTTGTCCATTAGTATAAATAAAATCAGAACCTAAAATAGCACCGTAAGGTTGACCTTTTCGGGCATTAATTGTAACGCCACCCTGCAAACTTGCAATTTGAAGGTTTGTAACTTCATTACCAGCCTGATCTACAAATAAGGAAACAACCTGATTCTTATTTGAAGCCCAGTTTACATTAATATCCCAACTGAAATCTTTTGTTTGAATTGGAGTTCCGGATACAGTCAACTCAACTCCTTGATTTTGAATTTCACCGGCATTTACCCATTTAGATGAATAACCTGTTGCATAAGAAACAGAAACCGGCATCAATTGATTTATAGTGTTGTTTTTATAAAACGCTAAATCAAAACCAAGTCTGTTTTTAAACATTTTCATTTCCAATCCACCTTCCAACGCTTTTTGGCGCTCAGGAACTAAATTTTCATTTAATTTCGTATTTGGAACTGTCACCAATGAATTTCCACTAAATGGAGCATTTGCAACATAAGTATCTTTAACACTCAAAGCAGGAGCACTACCACCAACTTCGGCATAATTAAGTCTTAATTTACCTAATGTCAACCAATCAAGGTTCAATAAATTTGAGAACAAGAAGCTTCCGGTTACTGAAGGATACCAGTAAACTCTGTTTGCTAAAGGGAGAGTTGAAGATTCATCCCGACGCATGGTTGCATCCAAAAAATAAGTATTATCATAACTTAATGTTGCACTACCAAAAAATCCATTAACCCCAACTTGAGTAAACGTTTCTTCGGGTGGTAACATGGCAGCCACACTATTACTTAATGCATAAACACCTGCTACAGCAAGGCCTCCATTGGTTGATTCAAAAACACTTTCAGATTGAGTTCTGCGTATGTTAGAACCTAGTAATGCAGATAAATCAATTTTATCGGTAATCGCTTTATGATAGTTCAACATGAAATCCAAATTGGTTTCTGTAAATAACCGGGTATAACGAGAATAACCGGATCCAACATCAGGTCTTCCAACACCAAATTCACCTGCTACAGAACCAACAGCTTTATGCTCTTCCTGCAATTGAGTATAGGTATCAATTGCATAACGGGCCATTGCTTTTAAATCGCTGGTTATCGTCCAGTCCAACTGAGCATAACCAATTAAACGGCTACGATTATCTGTCTCGTAATTTTCGTAACGTACCCAATATGGATTATCCCAATAGGCTGGTGTACCATCATCCCATGAAGTACGGTTCCAGGTTGCATTTGTATGTGTTTTTTCGTACATCAATTTTTGCATAGTATAATCAACGTTCGTTTGAGACCATTGACGGAAACTGGACATGATGTTGTCAGAATAACCGGTTGAAGGACGACCTTTACCTGCAGTGTTGGTGTAAGTAGCAGATGTCGTAATCTTTAATTTATCGGTAATATTATGTGATCCGTTGAATACCGCATTGTTTTTATTCAGAAAACTATTTGGCATAATACCTTTCTGACTAAAATTGGTATAAGAGAAACGGTAGGTTGTGTTCTTGTCACCACCCGAAATATCAATATTATTAGAGGTACTTACTCCGGTTTCAAATAATGATATAGGACCGTTTGCTCCGCTGGCAACCCAGGGAGTAGCTTTTCCATAATTTGGTGATGCAGGATCAAAAGCATCCCACTGATATACCATTAAATTTGGATCAAACTTTTCTCCGCGAGACGCATCTTCATAATAAGGTGTAGTGAGCACCTTAACTCCATCTCCATTTACATCGTTTAGCTCCAAACCTGGATGGGCTCCATCACTATAATATGTCGTTCCATAACCAGCACCATAATCTTGTTGATAGGTAGGGAAAGTACTTTTATCAATTGTACTGGTAGTTACATTGGAACTAAGTTTTACATTTGGTTTATTCGTTCCATTAGACAGACCCTTTTTCGTAGTAATTAAAACTACACCATTTGTTGCACGTGAACCATAAAGAGCACTTGCAGCTGCACCTTTCAACACACTGATTGATTCAATGTCATTGGGGTTAATATCAGAAGCAGAGTTTCCATAATCGTATCCACCACGACCGGTTAACTCACCTGAATTATTAGTATTTGAGTTATCAATCGGAATTCCATCAACAACAAATAAAGCCTGGTTATTACCAGTTAAAGAAGAAGAACCACGAATAATAACGTTGGTAGAACCTCCAAAG
This sequence comes from Paludibacter sp., assembly GCA_028748945.1. Lineage (GTDB taxonomy): Bacteria > Bacteroidota > Bacteroidia > Bacteroidales > Paludibacteraceae > Paludibacter. The sequence continues at coordinate 224 of JAQTOL010000344.1, read as the reverse complement.
TTGGTATTGTTCTTAATTTGAATACCGGATACTTTACCAGAAAGTGAAGTCATGAAATTATCAGATTTTACCTGATTAACAGCATCCCCACTAACTTCCTGGACAGAATAACCCAACGATTTTTTCTCCCTGCTGATACCTAAAGCTGTAACAACAAGTTCATTCATAACTACTGCATCATTTTCTAATTTTACAACCATGTTGTTTTTTGCTTCAATATCCAA
>JAQTOL010000343.1 GCA_028748945.1 Paludibacter sp. | reverse complement strand
CCGCCGGCTTCCTTCAGATTCCACCTCGCGATGGACACCCTTGCCTTGAGCTAATGGTTGGCAACTGATAGCCCCCATAACGGACTTGAACCGTCAAATATACTCGCCATGCTCGGCGCACAAAAAGAAAACGGAATGAATTAATCATTCCGTTTTCAAAGTTTAAAATAAAAACTTAGTACGTTTTATCAGAAGAAATTAAACCGGTTATCAACAATTTCCGCTTTATCTTTTAAATCCTGAATAACTGTATAAGGTAAAGAATAGCTCATACGTCCATTCAATTGCATTATTTCCATTTTCTCATTATATGGTTGTGGGTTTTCCTGTTTATTCGAAGTGCTAATGACAAAAACACCTGCATTTCCTTTGATAGGAGACGAAACTTTACCTAAAACTGCAACCGATGCTTTTCCGATAACTGCCGGTTCCATACCCGCAGATCCGAATTGGTAAGCAGCAAAGTTTACCCCGGCAGCAATTTTTACTGAATCACCTAAAGTAGATGCCAATGCTTCTAACGATGGTGTTTTAGCTAATTGCGCAGAGAAGTCTTTAATCATTAAGTCCGCTTTTTTATCCTTTATAAGTTCAGCTCTTAACTGGTCGGTCACTTTCTCTACCGATTTATATCCTTTTTCATTTATTTCTGTTGTGGTGGCAACAACAAATTGGGTTCCAGTCGATAACATCGGAAACATCACCTTTATCGCTTTTAAATACCCATTGAACTATTTTGCGGGATTGAGGGATATCGGCAATTTTATCAGTACTTTTTAAAATATCTGTCGCAGGGCGAACCAAATATCCTTTTTCTTTAGCTACCGTTTCAAATTTTTCTGCCGTCATACCTGCAGCAAATTCTTTTGCATCGTTGTAAATTTTGCTATAAGTTTTGCTGCTTGGAACCACTTTACGTTCCAATATAGCTAATTTCACTTTCGGACGGGCAGGAGTTTTATCCATTACCTGCATAATTTGAACACCCTGAGCGTTCTTAATTGTGAAAACCTCATTAACACCTTTAGAAAATGCAGAATTAGTAATTTCCTTATCTATTCCATCAACACCATCTTGCAACCAGCCTATTTCACCTCCATTATCAGCAGTTTGTTTAACAGCAGAGTATTTTTTCGCTAAAGCACCAAAATCAGCTCCACTATGAATAGCTGCAACTAAACTATCGGCTTTTGCTTCATCTTTTGGCAATAAAAAGATATGACGTAATTTAACCGAGTCGGATTGCATTATGCCTGATTCCATGATACGTGCCATTGTGTAAGTATCATTCATGAATGTTGGTCCGTAAACATCTCCTGTTTTTCCACCAAACGCAAATGTTTTCAATTCAAACGGTACAGTTTTTACCGTGTAATTTTTACCGGTATACATAATGTCTGAATTAGAATTTACAAGTCCTGCAACATCAGTTGTAGTTTTAAATTCTTCACTTAAACCATTGATCCATTTTTCGGCTTCAGTAAAGTCTTCTTTCATTGGCTTAATTTCGAAAGCTACATAATTAATTCCACAATTGGCTTCTTGTTTAAACTGCTCTTTTTCTTTGTTGTAACGATCTTTGATCTCGCTGCTGGTCACTTTAACTGCTGAATCAGATACTGCAAAATAAGGTTTAACAACATAGGCTACGTCAACACTTACTTTACGACCTTCATAGCTCATTTTTGCATCAATGCTGTTAGCATTAACAGCTTTAGAAATTAAAGTAGTATATTTTTCCTGTAAAATACTGTTTTTTACAGTGGTTTCCCAAAACTTCCAATAACTCTTTGCCTTTTCAATTTGTTGTTTCATCTCCTCACTGGTAGGTGTTTGTTGCAGGCTGTTTAAAAACTGAACTAACTGTGGACGGCTGAATTGACCATTTTCACCGGCAAAAGCACGGCGTTGTTGAATCAAAGGATGAATATTATTTCCAATTAAACGATCGGATAGTTCATCGGCACTGACAGTCAGACCTATTTTTTTTGCTTCGGCATTCAAAATCTTTTCGTTCACCAGACTTTCCCATACCGAATTACGAAGTTGAGTTGTCATTTCGTCGTTCAATTCACTTTTTCCGGTTTCAATTTTGTACACCTCAGTCATTTGTTCAATGCTAGCGGTGTAATCCTTGATGTTGATATCCTCACCTTCAATAGTCGCAACAACTTCGCGAGATTTATTAAAATAAGAGGAACCAGAATTAAGAAAGTCGCCTACAATAAAGGCTAATAATGCAAATCCAACTGTTGCTACAAGTAAGACTCCTTTGCTTCTAATTTTGTCTAAAACTGCCATTTTCTTGAAATTAATTTGTATTTTTTATGTTTGTTTTTTCTATTTTATTTGAGGGCACGAATATACAAAAAAAAAAGTTATGCCCGTTCAATTTCTGTGTTTTTCTGTTTTTTTTAAGTCTTAGGTTTCCAGTCTGAAGGAGTTAGCCTTATTCCAGATATATACTCCTGACGTATGTTTCAACATGCTACTTTTACTAATTCTATCCTGTTGTTTGTGACCTTCACGCACCGAATTGTAAATCCCTCAATTCGAATAACTTCATTCAACTTGGGGAAGTGTTGGTGATTGTGCAAAATAAATCCGGCTATTGTTTCATATGCATCCGATTCAGGAATATTAATATTGAATTTTGCATTGGCAGCTTTCACCTCCAGTCTGCCGGATAAAAGATATTCGTTCTCATTCGTTTTTTTCGCAATATAACCGCGGTTATCATGTTCATCCTCAATTTCACCAAAAATTTCTTCGATAATATCTTCCAACGTAATAATACCTGCAGTTCCTCCAAATTCATCAACTACCACGGCTATGCTTTTTTTCTGTAACATAAAAATCTTCATCAACTTCTGTGCAGCCATATTTTCGGGCACAATGGGTATTTGATTGATTTGTTTTTTCCAATCCAATTGATGTTCAAACATTTCTGAAGAATGGATATATCCCACTATATTATCAATATCGCCTTTGTAAATGGGGATTTTTGACAATCCGGTTTCAATAAAGGTTTGTTTCAAAGTTTCCACATCGGCATCATAATTCAAAGCAATAATTTCAGTTCGAGGAATTGAGCAATCTCTTAACTTTACTTTCGAGAAATCAAGGGCATTCTGAAAAATCTTCACCTCATTTTCAAGGTCCTTAGCATTCTGTTGATTTTCAAAACTTTCCTGAATCAGATAATTCAAATCGATACGGGAAAATACATTCTCCTGAGTCGTCTGACTTATTTTGACGCCAAAAATTCTCAGGATTCCCAATGAAATCCATGTGCTTAACCGGGTTACCGGATACAATCCAATATAAAAAAAATACAATAACCCGGAAAAAATCCTGAGCCATAAATTCGGATTTATACGAAATAAGGTCTTCGGTAGAAACTCACCTGTGAAAAGTACTATGGCAGTTGCCAGTATGGTTTGTGTAAAAGTAATCAGGAACTGGCTCCCTAACAGCAATTGCAATGGTGGAGTTAATAAATCGGCCATAAGTAAACCATATAATACCAGGCTGATATTATTTCCTACAAGCATAGTAGAAATAAACTGTTGCGGATGATGATAAAATATCGATAAGATGGAAGAGGTAAGATTACGCTGTTTCTTATCCAATTCAAACCGAAGTTTGTTTGAAGTAACAAAAGCAATCTCCAATCCTGAGAAGAAGGCTGAGAAAAGCAAGGTCAACAGGATGTAAGGTAAACTATCCAAAATTTAAAATGCTAAGCAGTTAAGATGTTAATTGAGTGCAAAGATACAATATTTTATGTTGCAAAATCTGATTTAACCTGAAAAATACAAGCACTTGAGTATACAATCAGGTATTAAAACAGCGATATAATTAACACTTAATTAAAATCCGTGCGGTGTTAATTGTTTTTATTCTTTACAATTAATTGTACTTCTGAAGCTTATAATGAAATTCATAAATTTTCATGTATTTATTTGAAAGAGCTTTTGTGAGTAAGGAAAAAAAGAGTATCTTTGCAACCGCTTAGAAAAATAGATCTAATAGCTCAGCTGGTAGAGCACATCCCTTTTAAGGATGGGGTCCTGGGTTCGAGCCCCAGTTGGATCACTTTTTTTTATGCCTATTACAAAGTTTGATGATCTAATAGCTC
>JAQTOL010000342.1 GCA_028748945.1 Paludibacter sp. | reverse complement strand
TCTTGTTTTGGTGCCGGGGCCAGGTTTGTAATAATTGTTTACAATATTCACATTCATCCCTTCGCCACCGTAGCAGCCGTTACCTGCCCAGTTGTAAATCACATTGTTGCGTAAATCCATTCGTTCGTCGGTCTGGGTGCTCGCCCGAGGTCCCAGACGTGGCGTGCGGCTGTCGTGATGAGCCAGCAGGTTGTGATGATAGCTGGCACCCGAACCACCCCAGTTACCACCGTAACCGTGAGCGCCTTTCACATGACCGGAATTACGAAGACTCTGGGACACGATACACCATTGCAAGGTCATGTTTTTGTTCCCGTAAACCGAACAACATTCATCAATACTCCAGCTGACCGAGCAGTGGTCAATTATAATATTCTCCTGATCCATACCGCCCAATCCGTCACCTTCGTGATAAGCTACAAATTTGTTTCCCAACCGGAAACGAATAAAACGGATGATGACATTGCTGGCATTTATGGTAAACGGATAATCGGCTACACAAATTCCATCACCCGGAGCTGTTTGTCCGGCAAGGGTCACATTGGGGGTGGAGATGCTTAAGGCCGAAGTCAGGTGAATAGTACCCGATACATCAAAAACAATGGTACGTTTGCCGGGTTTGTTCAACGCCCAACGAAAAGTACCTGCAGAACCATCGTCGGCAGTTGAAGTTACATGATAGACCGAACCGCCCCGGCCGCCGGTAGTATAACGTCCGAAACCTTCAGCTCCCGGAAAGGCCGGCGTATTCTCAGCCGAAAGAAATGCGGAGAAAAACAGGAAGAAAAATACGAACAGAGATCCAGTCGTTGTTTTAGAAATGAAGAGGAGTGATTTAGTCATGATTTTTATAAATCTGTTGAAAATTGTGATTCAGGGCTATGTTTGAAAGAGGCAAAGGTAAAGGTTTTCTTTTCAATAGATGGGGGTGAAATTAGTTTATGAGTTGGTCGTTTTGGTTTATTTCTTATTGAATTGCTATAAATGTATACCGGATTTGATGGTAATAATAGCATCTGGCAATTCAGGAGAACTTACCCTAAGAATGATATCTCCTTTTTTTCGGGTACTTCTGATAACGACAAGAGCACGACCATGCCAGGCTTTACGTGTTGTACCAACATAGGGATCAAGATCTTTCAAATTGGCATTATCAACGCCTGCAATAGTTCCGAGACCGTTTAGCTGAAATGAGAATCTGTTGTCAGCATTGGGTTGTATAACTCCATTCTTATCGGTTATTTCAACTGTTACAAACGATAAATCCTGTCCGTTTGCCAGTATTTTTGTGCGATCAGCCATTAATCTTAGCTGAGCCGGTTTATCCGCCGTTTTTAGAACAGTCGATTCCATCTCCTGATTTTCTTCTACGGCAACGGCTTTTAATAAGCCGGGTGTATAGGGAAGTGTAAAGGTGGCTTTAAATTCTTTTTCTTTAGTGGTGGGTTGTTCTCCGATGAGTTTGTCATTGAGGTATAGTCTGACCAATGGATATTTTGAACAGACTTCAACTTGAATATTTTTTCCTTCTTGTCCCGGCCATGTCCAACTTTCCCACGTTGGCCAAACGGACCACATGGTTTCCTTAATTTCTCCATTTTCAGGGTTGGGCTCCCGAACGGCCATGTAGAGTTTCTCGGTATTATTCCACAATAAATTGCGATAGTGAGAAATCGGTTTTCTCCAACCAATTAAATCGATATCACCGCAATAAGCTCCATGCCATGGAAATAAATCAGTTTCCCAATGTTCACCTTTGGGTTCGCCCGGATAATAGTAGCGGCCAATACCTGACTCTCCCAGATAATCCATAGCGGTCCATACAAAATCACCAATGATGAAGTCGTGGGTATTAACCATATTCCAGTTATAGAAGGCATCTTTTGGATACGATTCTGTTTGAACAATGACTCTTGATGGAACCCGCTCATGGTCGGCAGGAGCACGATGCATTTGATAATTATATCCACAGATATCCTGAGCAGCCATTAGCGGATCGAATATTTCCCAATCCTTGTCCCATGTTGTCATGGCTGAGGTTACGGGACGTGTTGAATCCATTTTGTGGATACAATCTACCAGCATTTTTGCGGTTTCAACCGCTTCGGGTGTCTTCCTTTCGATAATCTCATTTCCTATGCTCCATATAATAATTGAGGGATGATTCCGGTCGCGCTTTAGCATCGATTCAAGATCGCGTTGCCACCAGTTGTCAAAAAACAAGGCATAATCGTAAGGAGTTTTACTTTCTTTCCAACCATCAAACGATTCGTCTATCACCATTAATCCTAATTTATCGCAAGCGTTTAAAAATGCTTCCGAAGGAGGATTGTGAGAAGTCCGGATGGCATTGAATCCTGCAGACTTAAGCAGTTCCACTTTTCGTTCTTCAGCCCGGTCAAAAGCAGCAGCTCCCAGACAACCATTATCATGATGCACACAGCCTCCGTTAATCTTCACAGTTTTCCCGTTTAATTGAAATCCGTTTTCGGAACTGTATTTTAGTGTGCGTATGCCAAATGGGATTTGGGTTGCGTCAATTACCTGATTCTCTTTCAACACACGTACCTTTACCTGATAAAGATATGGTGTTTCGGGAGTCCAAAGCATCGGATTATTTACGATCAAGGTCTGGACTACTTCTTTTTCGTTATTTGCCGCAACATCAACTTTTATCACATTATCACCAGCGTTTTTAGCATTCTTATCTGTTAGCTGTGTTGATAAGACAATACTTTGTGGCAAGCTTGTTTCGTTTTTTACATACGTTTTAATCCGGACGGTTGCTTTTTTTGTGCTCCTGTCGGTAGTTGTGATGACGGTACCCCATTGTTCAATGTGAACGGGATTAGTTACAAAAAGCCATACATGCCTGTAAATACCGGACCCACTATACCACCGGCAATTTACCTGCCGGGAATTATCCACGCGTACAGCCAGAATGTTTTCCTTGTTGTAATTCAGGTAAGGGCTGAGATCATAGTAAAAAGAGCTGTATCCATATGGATGAATCCCTAACGATTTTCCATTGATAAATACTTCGGAATTCATATATACGCCTTCGAAGTAAACAGATACATGTTTACCACGCCATGCAGCCGGCACATTAAATTCTTTTCTATACCAACCTATACCGGCAGGAAAGTAACCACCGGCACCACTTGTCGGATTTTTCAGATCTGATTTGCCTTCAATGCTCCAATCGTGTGGCAAATCAAGACTGCGCCAGCTTTTGTCGTCAAAATCATTGGCACTTGCCTTTTGGATATCTCCTAATGTGAATTTCCAGTTATAATCGAAAAGTTGTTTTCGCTCAATATTCTCCTGATTCCGGGCATTGGCAGCAAAACAAACTGCTGTTAGCAATATTGTTGTAATTAGTAATTTTGTATGATTAATCATAAACGATTCTTCTGACGGTTGGTCTCTTAAGTTTGACTATAATACTTTATTATATTCTTCTGATTACTTTCGGCATTATACTCTCAGCGAACCACGAAATCCTCTGACAGCATAGTAAGATTCCGCTCCGTTGTGATACACGAAAACATGATCGTAGCGGCGATCACAAAAAATGGCACCGCCTAATTTCCTGATTTCGGCAGGTGTTTTCACCCAGCTCGATGTTTTCGTATCGAAATTTCCAAGTTTCTGCAATTCCCGATAAAGCTCTTCCGTTAATAGTTCAATGCCCATGGCGGCAGCCATATCGACGGCATTATTTTCGGGTTTAAATTCTTTCCTTGATTCCAGCGCTTCCCGATCGTAACAAAAACTTCTGCGGCCTTTCGGGGTTTCCGCTGAACAATCACAAAAAATATATTCGTCCATTTTGTTATCATTCCCGACATCAATCAGAACAACAACATCCGGTTCGCCGCCGGTACGTTCCATTTCATTGAGCGACCACATTTTATTAGCATTTTCTTCCAGCTTTGCTTGTACTTTAGCCCATTCGATATCTTTATGGCGGATCATATTCTTCTCAAAACGTCCTTTTAAAGTTTTAAGTAGTTCTTCACGTTGTTCAGGAAGCAATTCATTTTTATCTTCTGTTGTCATAATGATTATTTTTTGGTTACAGACTATATAAGGCTCTGCGATCTACAAAAAACACTGTTTCTTTTAGGTTTTTTCTTTCGCACG
>JAQTOL010000341.1 GCA_028748945.1 Paludibacter sp. | reverse complement strand
TATATTGGATTCGATGCGATTGCATTGCTAATTGCTGTGAAAGTCGAGTGATATTCAAATGTCCAAAATACTTGTTGCACTAATCCGGCACCAATACCGGTAACTAAGTAATAGAAAAGGAACCGTTTTGGTCCCCATAAATTTTCGAGTACACCACCAAACATGTACAACGCAAACATATTGAACAATATATGGGTGAACCCTCCATGCATAAACATGTAAGTTATCAGCTGAGCCGGATTGAATTTAGTGGAAGCCCAGTAATGCATACCCAAAATGTCTGTTAAATTGATATTTATTCCCAGTCGATTCGTTAAACCGGGTAGAACAATAGTTGCCAGCCATAAAATTACATTTATAGCAATAATATTTTTGACAACCGGTGGAATGGAACTCAAGAAAGATGATCTATAATTATTCATTTTGAAGCATTGAAAGTGTAGAAATTACGTGTAATACAGGTTCACATTTTAATATTTTCAGCTTGGAATCAACTTTATGATGTACTGAAAGTAATTTTAGAGTATGATTAGAAAAAATGATAACGCCATTAAAATTCAATTTCATGACAAAAGTAGTGAAAATAGCCCCGAAAATATGTTTTCTAACATATTTTTTGAAAAGATGCTAAATAAACAGTTTTTTTTTTATTTAAACGCTTGTTTATTATATACAAACCATTACATTTGCAAGGTCAAAATCTAGTTTTATTGTTTCTAATAAAAAAAATCAAAATCTTATGTACAAAACAGAATTAATCAATGCCATTGCTGTTGAAGCCGGTCTTACTAAAGTAGATGCCAAAAAAACTTTAGAAGCAGTTGTTAAATGTGTATCCGATGCACTAGTTGCAGGTGACAAAGTTAGTATTGTTGGTTTCGGCACATTCTCAGTTGCCCAACGGTCTGCCCGGACAGGTATCAATCCTGCCACAAAACAATCAATCAATATTGCAGCTAAAAAAGTTGCTAAATTTAAAGCCGGAGCTGAATTGTCAGCCTCTGTAAACTAAGCTTGATTGCATCACTAAACAAAAAGGAATATGGGGACATATTCCTTTTTCTGTGAAGTGTAATGCATTAAACAGTAATATTAAAAGCATATTGAATCTGAAACTCTGTCTGCTACAACCTTTCCTTTAAGTTCTTCTACCAGTTTTAATGCAAATTCCAGTGCTACACCGGCTCCTATAGCCGTAATAATTTCACCGGATTTTACTACTTTTTTCTCAGAAAGAGTTGCTCCCAGCAATTGATTCTCAAATCCGGGATAACAAATTGCCTCTTTTCCTTCTAACAAACCCATTTTACCCGGAATAGAGGGTGCTGCGCAAATGGCACCTGTCTTTTTGTTCTGTTCTATATGTGTTCTTATCAATTTTTTCAACCCGGGATGAGCATCCAGATTTGCAGTGCCCGGCATGCCACCCGGTAAAATTAATAAATCCATAATACTAAAATCTGCTTCCGAAAATAATTGATCGGCAATTACCGAAATGCCGTGAGCCCCACGAACTGTATTAACAGCGGAAACAGACACGGTTATTACTTCAACATCGGCACGCCTGAGGATGTCGATTGGTGCAATGGCTTCAATTTCTTCAAAGCCATCTGCCAGAAATACAAATGCTTTCATACTTTTGAAATTTAAATTAATAATTTCTTTTTGATTATATTGTCTTTCAATAAACAGCTTAGTAATTATTTTACAACCAGAAAAAATAGTTAGAAGAGTCTTTGTAAGGAAGTTTATTTTAATTTGAAATTATAAGTAATTGTTCCTGATGAGATATTTTTGCCGGAAGAAAAATGAGTATTATTTGCAGCTTTTATTGCAGCATTACGAGTTTCAAAATCTGAAATAGTTGTAGGTGAGCCAATCGATGAACTGGTTACTTTACCGTTCACATCCACAATAATATTGACCGTTATTTTTCCTTCAACATCTCTATTGTAGCTTGGTGAAACAAGATGACCCGTCAATATACGACCATTAAGTGACCATGAATTACCTCCTGATGACCCTTTTCCTACGGGATTCCCTTGTTGACTTTCACCCGAGCCTGTTCCTTTTCCTCGGGAATTATTGTTGCCAAACATTCCATTCATCACATTGGCTTTATCAATAGCTTCCTGTTCGTTTCGTTTTTCTTCAGCCAGTTTTTTTTCATTATCTAGTCGTTGACGATCAATTTGTTCCTGCTGTTTCTTTTTTTGTTTTTGTTCAACAATCGCTAACGAATTATCTTTTTGAGTCATTAGATCTGATTTGCCGGATGCGATATTGTGTTTCACAGTGTTTTCCGTTTTTGCTACTGACATTTCTTGCATTCCACTACCATCATTATTGTTGCCAAAGCTAACAATAAGTCCTTCGTCTTCAGTTGGCTTGTTTACGGTTAAAGGCATTAATACAAACCACAGAATAAGGAATAGTAGTACACAAGATAATACAGATCCAATTAAACCATATAGATTAGATTTCTTCACGGTTCTATTTTTCTACTGATTTTGTTGCAATGACCAATTTTATTTTATGTTGATTGGCAATATCCAATACTCTCACTACTTCTTTGTATGCGATTTCCTGATCTGCATACAGAGCAATATAGGTGGTCGAGTCCCTGGCCACAAGATTCATAATGAATGATTCAAGCTTATCGGGTGTTATTTCGAGAGATTTACCTTTCCCTTCGGCTACAAAGTACTGACCTTTTTCATTGATTGAAACCTTAGCAATAACAGATTTTGTCGATGTGGATGCCTTACTTTGGGGTAAGTTTATTTTTATATCGTTTGGCGATGACATAGTTGAAGAAATGACAAAAAATAAAAGCAACAGAAAAATAATGTCTGTCATTGATGCCATTGAAAATGATGCTTCTATTTTATTTCTTTTTTTTAATCCCATAATATGTAATTAAGAAAATTTGAAAATTATGATCACAATTATACAACTTGTATTTATTCCGCTACTATTCGAAATGGACATTTAAAAATACTATAATAAAATGCTAATGACCAAATTATATTAAGGTTTTGATGTCTTTTTATGCAGGCTCGTTGAGCATGTCTAAAAACTCCATTGTTTTTGATTCCAAAATTCGAACTACCGAGTCAATACGCGAAACCAGATAATTATAAGCAAAATAAGCCAAAATTCCTACAATCAGCCCTCCCACGGTTGTGACCATGGCTTGATACATTCCTACTGATAAATCACTTAATTGAACCGTGCCTGTTGAATTTTGCGTCATGTTATAAAAAGTAAGAACCATGCCTGTAACAGTTCCCAAAAAGCCAAGCATTGGAGCACCACCGGACACCGAAGCCATAATAACTAATCCTTTTTCGAGGTTCGCAATTTCAATATTTCCAACGTTTTCGATGGCAACCAACACATCATTCATTGGGCGTCCCAGTCGGCTTATTCCTTTTTCAACCATACGTGAGGTAGGAGAATTGGTGTCACGACACAGCTTTTTTGCAGCTTCAATTTTGCCATCATAGATATAATCTTTTATTCTGTTCATAAAATTTTTATCTTCTTTTGATGCCTCTTTCAAAGTTGTTAATCGTTCAATAAATATGTAAATTGCAATAGCAAACATTATGACCAATATATACATTATAGGACCACCATATTTAAACATTTCCCATAAATTCATTTGAACCGGAGTTGAAGGTGCTGCCGGAGTAAGTGCTGCTGTAACTTGTAAGATAAGCATTGTGTTCATATTTTTATGTTTTGAAGGTAATTTATAATATTTTGATTGGTAGATTTGAAAATGTGACTGACGGATAAACAAATTTCATACCGTTTTTTTTTGTCGATTTTTAATACTCCGGGAAAAATACTGAAGGAATTATTCAGACAAATTTCGGAATAATCTAAAACTCTATTAGCTTAACTGCTTTTTATACTGTTTTATTGTGTCTTCAAGTCCGAAATATAAGGCATCGGATATAAGGGCGTGACCAATTGAAACTTCATCAAGCCAGGGAATCAGTGTGTGCATGTAATTTAGATTTTCAAGACTCAAATCGTGTCCGGCATTAATGCCCAATCCCAATTTTTTTGCCAGTTTAGCTGCCTCAACGAAGGGTTCTATTGCTTTTTCTCTGTTTTTAGAATAATTTGCGGCATACGGTTCCGTGTACAATTCAAC
>JAQTOL010000340.1 GCA_028748945.1 Paludibacter sp. | reverse complement strand
TTGTATATGAGTTCGTCTTGACTTTTTCATGATTGTATAATGTCGCTCCTACGGAGCTTAAAACTCTATATAATCATATATTACTACCATAATGTTGCTCCTAAAGGAGCATTACCAGAGCTTCGGAGAAGCGATTCCCGATAGCTATCGGGAGGTAGAATATTTATTTCAACAAAACAAAGAGCTCCGTAGGAGCGATTCCCGATAGCTATCGGGAAAAAAGTCAAGATGACTTCATTAAAATCGTTTAATACTCTGCATACTTTGCGGATAATCATTAAATTTTATATCAACTGTTTGTCACATTATAAAAAAAAACATTTCCATGCCGAAAGTCAGCATGGAAATGAATAAAACGATTTATTTTTATGTATTAAAACCGCTAACAGGTTTTTAGTACCTGTCGGAACATAAACCCATTATTTTGTGCTTCCAAAGAATTTATATGAAATTCCCAGTTTAATCACCGGATAAATACCGCTCCAGCTAAAACTTTTCAACATTGTATTGAGTTGTGTAATCGACTCATTGTCGCTGTTTCCGGCAAAAAGGTTGGTTCCCGATGTTTCAACAACATACGATCCCATATTATACGCACCTATTTCAAAATTCATCGAAAATCTGTGATTGCGTGGAATATTGGTTCCAAAACCTAAACCAACATAAGGTGCAAGCTTATTCTGAGGTTTGATGGCAAGATCCAGTTCTCCCATATCGTTGGGAGTGTAAGTAATAGCTCCTATGGTCATTGGGTTAGCCGACATAATTTTAAATGACGGGTTAAAGCTGGTAAGGTAGGCTCCTCCGGCAACATATAATCCTCCCAGTAAATTGATATCAGCAATGGCCGACCAACCTCCGGTACGGATGGTTGGTGTGAGCGTAAAGTCCTGACCCGATAAGGATAAATTCATTGGACTCATGGACATTTCCAATTTTTCGTACCCGACACGTACATCCAGCCATTTTAAAAGCGATACGGCGATATCACCACCTAAACCATTGGTTGTAGCATTGGCACCAACCGCAATACCAAAATAGTTCCGACTACCCCCTGATTCGCCTGATGAAGTTTGTGCCATTGATATTACAGGAATAAGCAACGCAAATACTAAATATTTAATTTTTTTCATACTATGCTAATTTTCTTTTTATTAATATGTTGGATTAAATTTATTTATTTACCTGGATGGGTCTGCCTACTTTTTTGAATGAACCAAAGGTACTGGCAGGTACTGTTACATCGTATGTGAATTTTATTGAACTTCCGTCTGTTGGTCTATCTATCGGGTCAGAAGTAATATTATTAACTGTACTCGTAAAATCACTAAAAACAAACTGTAATTGGCCATTTCCAATATCATTTAATCTAAATGTTCCAAAAACCCATTTACCACCAAATATGCCTAACATACTATAATTTGTTCCCGGAAGAAGTTGCACACTTACTAATCCATTTTTCATATTTGCAGGAATCCAGCTTAGAGGAGTAGTCTGACTATAATTAATAAAAGTTGACGGCATAATAATCGTTTTATCCGTTGGATCATCAGAATGTATTTTTACTGTAATATCGGCAGTATACAATGTTGGATCATAAGTTGCAGTTACTTTCACATTATAATTTTGTCGAGATAAATCAGTAAATGGAATGGAGTCCGGACTGAAAGTTAAATGCCGTCCGGCAACGGGTGCACGATCTGTTATTTTGAGATAACCCGAAACATTCTTAGGCGTAGAAAGAAAATCTGACGTTGAATTGTTATAAATTGCTTCATATCGTGTACCGTAATTAACTCCGGATTTATTTAAATGTGCCTCAATATTCACCTGACCTGATTTGAAATTGACTAAATTCCATGTAATTACCGGTCCCAAATCATAATAATTGTTCGAGTCAGACACCCAATCCCAGTTCCAATAACTCAAATGGTTTACTAAATCTTCCAGATAAAATCCATCGGCATCTTTTTTAACCACAGAATTTTTTTCAAATTTCCAGGTTCCACTGTTTTCTTCTTTACTCCACATGGGTATTATATCACCTTCCTGTATTGTGTTGCCTGTTTTTGGATTAATTAAATCATCCGGAACACGTGTTTTCAGCTTCAAACCTTCTCCGTTCAGGGTTTTTACCGTTTCACTTCCAACCTTTAATTCTGCAGTGTACATACCTGCCGAAACAAGTTTTGAATCCACTGTACTATTATTTTCTAACTGAACAGGGCCTGTCAATGCACCGGCTAACATATTTTGTGCAACAGGATCGGTTGGGTTATAGAAAACAACCTGAGAGCTGATATTACCTTTCAACACCTGACCACTTGCATTTTTAAGGGTGGTATTCGGTTGAACTTCGATGGTTGTATTCATTCCGTCAATTTGCTGAAGAACTGAATTACTGGTTTGGTCACCGTTATAAGCAGGACTCAGGCTTGCCTGAGAAACACTTACACCACTTGGTTGTGGTCCGGATAGGTTAATCATGCTAACCTCTACGATTTTAAACTTTTCATTTGACACCTTGACTGTTTGCTGTACGCCGACATATCCGTCAGCAACAGGTGTTATATTAAAACTAACCGGGTTTGCAGCAAGGCTGGCGCTGTCAATCCTTGGGTCCAACACCAAATCGAGGATTCCCATCACTGCTGTAAAGGTGGAATCGGATGGTTGTTCACCCAGGTTACTGTAAACCTTACGGGCACCGGCACCTGAAAGTTTAATTTTTACATTTGAAGTAATATATCCCTGGGTAGCAGCATCTCTTACTTCAAAGTGGATGGTGTGAGAGAATTCCGGGGTACCAAGTACAATTTTTAAACTATCGGTTGCAAACGACGATAATTTAGCCAGATCATCCTGTATAGTACATCTTGTAAAAAACATGATGACGAATAACGAGAAACCAAAAATTAAAACTTTTTTCATTTTAGGGGTATTTTAAATATTTGTATTAAATCCAATTTTACAGCAATAACATTATAAATTATATTTTACAATATAAAACGGCATTAAATTGTTTTTGTAAATGATAAAATATTTTGAATTTATTTGCTTTATTATTTTTAATTGACATTTGAGATCGGTTCAACACTCATAGGATGACTTTAAATCATCCTATGGGTTGTAGCATGGCCATAAGGAATAAAGCGGGAGTTCCGGTCGATTGTGGTTTATATTCCTAAAGTAAAACCCGGTTTAATTGTATCTCTGTACTTCGGACCCGTACCTTCCGAACCGCCTTGTTTTAAGTTCTTTTTGTGCAATTCTTACCGAAACAAAAAAAAGGGAACCTGAAAAAACAGACAAGAAAATTCAGCAAATGCATTTATCCTAATAAAACTTTATTAATTTTGTCAAACAGTTTGGGTTTTTGCGCAGCATGTCATTAGCGGTTATTGTAAAGCGACATGCCGCAAGAAATCAAAAGATGGACAATTAAAAAACAAAATATGAGAAAACTAATTGCAGGAATCAATATGACACTTGACGGATTTTGTGACCATACGGCAGGAATCCCGGATGAGGAAATCCATCAACATTACACTGAACTACTAAATAATGGAGGCGTTATTTTATATGGAAGAATAACTTATCAGCTTATGCTATTCTGGCAAACATTGATAAAAAATCCTTCAGGTGAAAAATCAATGGACGACTTTGCCGGGGCTATTGACAAAATTCCCAAAATTGTCTTTTCGCATACGCTGAAGAATACGGACCCGATAGTTATGGGGTGGGACAGTGCTACATTGTCAGATAAACCGCTTGAAGAAATGGTTTTAGAGCTTAGGCAACAACCGGGAAAGGACATTTTAGTCGGCAGCAGGAGTTTAATTATACAGCTAATGAAGCTTAACCTGATTGATGAATACCAGCTTTGTATTCACCCTGTTGTTGCTGGAAGTGGTTTGCCATTATTTGAAAATATAAACGACAAAACAATTCTTAAACTTATAAAGACTAAAACCTTTAGCTCCGGTGCAATAACGCTTTATTATGAGCCATCGGGACAATAAACAACGAACCGCTACTACCTGCCGGAAACTTACAGACAGATTAGCACAGCCTGTATTAGTTCCACTGATCTTCAATTCACTATCTTTTCATATCAGTATCTCTGCTATTTACGTGTAAATTGAATTATTGTTTCCTTATTTCTTATCCCGATCCCAGGTG
>JAQTOL010000339.1 GCA_028748945.1 Paludibacter sp. | reverse complement strand
AAATTTTGCCCAAAAACACAACTTTATTTTCAATTTTCAATTTTGTAGTCAGCATTTCAAGTTCTGCACGGATATCTCCGTCACCAATAATGACCAGCATGGCATTTTCAATAAAAGGCATTGCTTCCAGCATCCATTCCAGACCTCTTCCTGCGTTTAAAGCACCCTGATATAAAATGATTTTTTTATCAGGATAATTTAATTTGATTTCAGGGCTTTTTGAAGAATAAAAATAGGGTACGTTTCGAACGACCTTCATATCGATACCGTATTTATTACTGTAATAATCAGCAATAGATTTACATACTGTATAGGAATGCGTGAGTTTTGGGAAAACAGAATCTTCCAGTTTTTCCCAGAAACGCTTTACCTTTAATCTGTTTGCTAATTCGGGAACTTCCGGAAAAAGTTCGTGGGCATCAAATACAAGTTTCTTTCGCCTGATTTTCGCCGCCAGAAAATTCGACGGCAGGGTATCGGTATCATTTGAAAGGAAAATATCAGATCGGGAAAAAAGAAGCAAAAGGAAAAGCCTCACATTTAATTCGGCATAAAACAGGGCCGAACGGTTAAACATCAACCGTAACCGTTTATACTTAAAGGGCAGTACCAGTGGTTGGCTGTTTTTTAATTTTCTACCTACCAGAAGAACATCATATCCGTTATTAAAGCAGGAACGGGCCACTTTCAGTACCCGTTGATCTGTACTCAAATCGCTGCTGACAGATAGGATGATTCGTTTTTTCATTTCGTTTTGAGGTGTTCAATTATATTTTCATACAATTGCCTGTGGTACGACCGGGTGGTTTTTTCGACGGATGTATTGTGCCAAAGCAGAACCAATTCACCATTCCAGCTTTCCACCATGTTTATCAGTTTTATACAATATTCGTTTGCCTGATGTGCATTCAGGTACATATAGCGACTGTCACTTAAGCTTACGTCCATAATGGTCAGCGGATGTAAAACCAGTGATGTGAGTTGCTGTGTATTCGGGTTTATCCATTTCACGGCGCGGCAGGTTCCCAGACGGAATCCGGCCACATCGGCATAGCCCATGGTAAAATCATCCGTAATCCGTGCTTCGATTAAGGCTTGCATGTCTTCGGGTTCACGCGTATCCAAATAGTGATGCCGGTTGTAATAAATTTTTCTTTTGGAAAATCGTTCAAGACTCTTTTTTTCATCCGTAACCTTTTTGGGATAAATACCGGCTTCGTAACTCGTATGCAAACCGATAATGATTTTTGCATCCCGGCAAAGTTTAAGGAGCGATTGGAAATCGGGATGAAGTGGCAGGATAATCGGTTTGTCCTCTTTTCTGTATCCACCTCCAATTTTGATAAAAGCAATTGTTTCGCAACGTTTCCCCAATTTTTTCTTGACTGAATTGTCCAGATCAAACAGCCAGGGTAATGTATACCAGGGATCAAATTTCAATCCGCTGAAAAAACTTCTCAGCGCCCTGTTTCCTTCTTTAGGCCAACGGATACCCCGTAGCAAACCGCCCATAAAACCCCTGATATTCCGGTAATGTGAAATCTGATCGATATCATGTGTCAGGTAAACCTTTTTAATTTGTTTGGGAGGTTCAGGTATTTCGCAGCATGTTTCGCTGAGTTGCAACCGCAAAAGTTTTCCGTATTCGTCCACCAGGGGTGAATCAATAAATCCTGCCCGGTAAGGTAATGATTCTTTTCCGGGGAATCGCCCGTGTTCGTCCCTGCAGCCGTGGTTAACCATCTCTTCGTAGCGGGAAATTAAAAAATACGTGCTTGCTATCAGGTCGGCGTGCAGTATTATTGTTTCTCCGGTTTTTTCAACCAATGGTTCACCGAAAAGTAAGGGAACTTCTTCCCAGATTGGTAAGGGCAAAACCGGAAGCGATTGCCCGGTTCCGTAAACTTCTTTATTGAAAAATGAAGATGGAATAATAACGAGTTTGTATTTATGAAAATCTTCATTGTTGGCGGTATAGCCAATTTTAGCGATGATTTCAGGTGAAGCTGTTCCACCCAATAAAAATTGTATAATATATTCTATAATTTCAGTCATGTAAATCTCATATGTTGATTTGAACATTTATAAACAATATTCAAATCATCTTCATTCAAATTATTTGATCCTCTTTTTCCTCTCATGCGTAAAGGTCAACACCACTGCAACAACCACACCAATTAATAAATCACTGGTTGAAAACATGCCGAAATATTCCGCATCGGCAGGAATTCGCTTCGTAATTAAACGTATTATTAATGAAAGAATTATATAAGCTATGAATACGCCTAAGCCGTATAAAACAGGTTTCAACTTTGGGTGAATTTCCATTTTATTAAATTGTATAAAGGTTGAATAAGTATTTAAAACTGACTTCAAAGATACAGGAAAAATACAAATTTATCTTCCAAATGAATAATTTTTGTGTTTATACGATACGAATCGTTGCTAATTGTTACCGGTTTCGAATTCTAATTTCAAAAACTTACCGGTTTCACTAGTCGGATGTTGGGCAACTGTTTGCGGTGTTCCCGTACAAATGACATAACCGCCTCCATTTCCACCTTCGGGGCCAATATCAATGATATGATCGGCTACTTTTATAACATCCATGTTGTGCTCGATAATAATCACCGTGTTTCCTTTGTTTACCAGTCGGTTGAGCACGCCGAGTAATACCCGGATATCTTCAAAATGCAATCCGGTTGTCGGTTCATCCAAAATATACAAAGTCTTACCGGTGTCGCGTTTCGATAGCTCGGTAGCTAATTTCACCCGTTGGCTTTCACCACCCGAAAGTGTAGTACTCGATTGTCCCAGCTTGATATATCCCAGGCCTACATCCTGCATGGTCTTAATTCTGTTCAGGATAGAGGGTTGGTTTTCGAAAAATTCCACCGCCTGATCAATGGTCATATTCAACACGTCCGCTATGGATTTTCCCTTGAAGCGAACTTCTAGTGTTTCCTTGTTATAACGCTTTCCATCGCAACTTTCACAGGGAACATGCACATCGGGCAGAAAATTCATTTCTATGGTTTTGTAGCCGTTTCCGCCACAAACTTCGCAGCGTCCGCCGGTGGTGTTGAAAGAGAATCGTCCCGGTTTATACCCACGGATTTTGGCTTCCGGCAGCGTAACAAATACATTCCGGATATCCGAAAAGACACCGGTGTAAGTTGCCGGGTTGGAGCGTGGAGTCCGACCAATGGGCGACTGATCCACTTCCACCACTTTATCAATATGTTCCAGTCCCTCGAAACTGTCATAAGGCAAGGGATCCTGAAGTGAGCGGTAGAAGTACTGGCTCAGTATGGGTTGCAGGGTTTCGTTGATGAGCGTGGATTTCCCGCTTCCCGAAACTCCGGTGACACAAATCATTTTTCCCAGCGGAAATGAAACATCGATATTCTTCAGATTATTTCCACGTGCGCCTTTCAAGGTTATCATTTTCCCGTTTCCCGGACGTAATTTCGTCGGAATCTCAATTCTCTTTTTACCATTCAAATAATCAGAAGTCAGTGTATCCGCCTGAAGCATTTCTTCCGGTGTTCCCGAAAAAACAACTTCACCGCCCAGTCGACCGGCATGCGGACCCAAATCGACAACATAATCGGCTGCCATCATCATATCTTTGTCGTGTTCCACCACGATCACCGAGTTTCCTGTATCACGCAGTTGTTTCAGCGAACGGATTAGCCGGTGGTTATCCCGTTGATGCAGGCCGATACTCGGTTCGTCGAGAATATAAAGCACATTCACCAGTTGCGAACCGATTTGAGTTGCCAGCCGGATACGTTGACTCTCACCACCCGAAAGCGATTGGGAACTGCGGTTGAGCGAAAGATAGGTTAACCCGACGTCCAGTAAGAATTGCAGCCGTGAGCGAATTT
Organism: Paludibacter sp.; assembly: GCA_028748945.1. GTDB lineage: Bacteria > Bacteroidota > Bacteroidia > Bacteroidales > Paludibacteraceae > Paludibacter. The sequence goes on along the minus strand of JAQTOL010000339.1, from coordinate 303 downwards.
CTTTCAAAATTTCAACTGCGATCAATTTTTGTTTTTCGGATAAAAACTCCTCTACATCCTCCAGCCATTTTCCTAATTCGGCAATGTCCATGGCTGCCAGTTCGGCGATGTTTTTGTCGTGCAGGCGGAAGTGCAGCGATTCTTTGCGAAGTTTGGCCCCGTTACAATCAGGACATTTAATGGTTTTGGAATATTGATTGGCCCATTTTTGTTCGGTCGCGGATGCTCCGTTTTCCTGTTGCATTTCAATATATTTCAAAATACCATCGTAGGTCAGAAAATAATTTGTACCGATCGATTGAT
>JAQTOL010000338.1 GCA_028748945.1 Paludibacter sp. | reverse complement strand
TATTTCGTTAGATTAGGGACAACTTATATCGAACTCACATAAAATTAATATCGGTAAAATGTATAAAGTAATAAAAACCTGTTTTTTTTGTTATTCAGAGGAAATATGTACATTTGCATACTGATTTAAAATGCAGTTTTATTGTTACTCTATGAGAAAAATTATAATATCAATTTGTGCTTGTCTGATAACCTCAGTTATTATGGCTCAATCAACTCAACCTCCATTTTCAGTTAATCAAGGATATTTTGCTCAGAGAATCATTTCTTCTACTGATACAGTTACAGTAATATTAATTGACAGCATTAATTCTTCTACAGAAGTTAGTTATACAGGAACAGGTACAGGTACAGGTATTAATTGGACTGATTACTCAGGAAATTTTAAAAGTAATCAACCGGATTTATTGCCGGAAGATGCTACTGGTTATGTTTTGGATGTTGATGGAAAAAAATCATACATTTGGGTTATAGATTATCACAAATTGATTCCAACGTTTACTTCCTTTGCTGCAGAAGATAAACCAAATGACCAATGTAAAAATGTAAATCTTACTTATATTGGCGATATTCCCTTATTGAAATACAAAGCTTTCATCAGTGGTATTGAATATACTCTTCCCAGAAAATTTACAATAAATTATCAAACACAGGAATGGACAGATAAATGGAATACTATTTCTGCTCCTACAACAGAAATCACTTTGCCGACAAAATATCCAATAACTGTTACTGCACCACTTTGTGATACCAAATTTACATTGAGTGGCGATCAGTATGCCGAAGGTTTAGGTTTTAAATCAGACAGTATACTAATAAGTAAAAATGAATATACTGCCGTTGCCGTTGAATGTCATCCAACATCAATAGTTGGAATCCGAACTGCATTAAATGAAAATGACAGGCCAAAAAATACAACAGATATTGGCGGTTCTGCTCCACTGGAAATGACTTTTTCAAGCAATGCAAACCTTCCGGTTACAGAGTTTTATAAATGGGAAATATATAAGGATGGTGCTGCCGAACCCTATATCACTCACAATGATGAGAATATAAATAATACATTTACCGGACACGGAACATACAAAGTGAAAATTACAGTTAGTAATAATTATTGTAGTAATGCTGATTCAATTACCGTTACAGTTTCCGAATCGTACATTAAAGCACCCAATGTATTTACTCCGAATGGTGATGGTACAAATGATGAATTTCGCGTAGCCTATAAATCAATTATCAGTTTCGAAGCCTGGGTCTTTAATCGCTGGGGTCGGCAGGTTTATCACTGGACGGATCCTCAAAAAGGTTGGGATGGGAATATAAATGGTCGGAAAGCTACTCCCGGAGCTTATTTTTATATTATCAAGGCATTGGGGTCGGACTTTGATCCTGCGTCAGCGCCCATCGGCAAAACAAAGCTTCGCTTGGGTGAGTATTTGTTAAAAGGCGATATAAATCTGCTCAGAGGAACGAACTGATTTACAATTCGTCATAATAAGAAAAATACAGATTGCCGGTCTTTTATTTCTCAACAAGATACATACTGCATACGCCAAAAGTAAATTTCCGGTAGATATTCAGTTTAAACCCATTGTTAGTCAAAATGTCCACCAGTTTCTCTCCGTTTGGAAAGGCGTGCATCGAAGCCGAAAGATAATCATAGGCTTTGCTGTCGTTGGAAAGCAGTTTGGATGTCATCTTTACAAAAACGCGGGTGTACAATAAATAAGCTTTCAATAACAAACCTTTTTTGGGTTCATTCATTTCCAGAATTAATAAATGTCCTCCGGGTCTCAGAACGCGAAAAATTTGCTGCAGGCTTTCATTCAGTTTTTCAAAATTACGAATCCCAAAAGCAATCGTAGCGGCATCAAAACTTCCATCGGCAAAAGTCAACGAAGAGCAATCCTGTACTTCCAAATCTATTTTCTGACTCAAATTGGCATCTGCCACTTTTACACGTCCGATTTCCAGCATATTGGCGGCAATATCAATTCCGGTGACATGATCCGGTTGAAGATACTGGTATGATTTGATACACATATCAGCAGTTCCGGCAGCAATATCTAAAATGTGCTTTGGATTATATTTTTTCAATGACAATAAGGATTGCTTTCTCCACAAGCGGGCCATTCCCCAGGACATAATATCGTTGAACTGATCGTACTTTCCGGAAATGGTATTAAACATACGGGCCAATTGTGCCGTTTTTTCCTCTTCCTGATTATAGGGTTTTACTTTCGTAAAGTCAGCTTCTTTCTTTTTGTTCATATTCTTTCTTAATATTATTCAAACCTGTAACAGATATACAGGCCGGTTTGTTGTGGACTGACAATGGGTGAAATAGTCAGTTTTTTAGGAAAAAGTTTCATGACACCATCATAAGCCCAATAGGCTGCATTGGTGGAAATGATTCCAACGGCAGCGCCCATCAACACATCACTTACCCAATGATCATTATTGGCTACACGTGCAACACCCACATAAGTTGCCACTGCATAGCCACCCACTGAAATCCATGGACTTATATAACCTAATTCATGATCTAAAAATGTAGCTGCCACAAAAGCCATGGCTGTATGTTGTGATGGAAGCGAATAACTGTCTGTCGAAGAAGCATCGCGTCCGGGTCGAAGTGATTTTGTCAAATTTTTGGTATTATGCACAACAAAATCACTGGCAATATAGGATGCCGCCAGAATAACCGATCTATCAATAAAATGATGTTTTGATTTTACGCCGCAAAGACTTATGGCATAGGCAGCTACAGCAGGAACATACCTCATTTGATCTTCTGCCAGAAAATCATGAGCCAGTTTGTCGGGAGATAAATTTATATAATGTGAACGGGTGGTTTCATCATAATTCCAACTCAGCGGTTTTTGTAAAGCATCTTTAAATCCGGGGATACTTATGATCACCGCACTTCCAAGCGCCAAACTAACCGGAACTATGCTTTCCTGAACATATCGGGATTGCAACCAGCTTGTATGAATTTCCTGTGGGTTAGTCAGTGATATTGAATCCGCCTTTTTTATTGAGTCGGATTGCGCACTCATCTGACCAAACAATAAAAAAGTAAATATAGATATCAAAAAGAATCTCATGGAAAATAGTCTTATGAAAATGAATTACGCTGTTTTCGGGAGTTTTGTGCTTCTGACAATCAAATAAATTCCCCAAACGATGAAAGGCAAACTAAGCCATTGCCCCATATTGAGCAATAAATTTGATTCGAAAGCTTCCTGATTCAGTTTTATAAATTCCAATAAGAAACGGGATCCAAAAACACCAATTAAAAATACACCGAATAATAAACCATTCTTTTTATAAGCTTCTTTTTTCCAATACATCCACCACATAACGGCAAAAGTTATCAAACAATAGAGCATTTCATATATTTGGGTCGGATGCATAGGCTGTGTCTCCCCATTGCGAAGAAAAATAAATCCCCAGGGAAGTGACGTAGCACTCCCATATATTTCGGAATTCATCAGATTACCCAACCGTATGGCAGCTCCACAAATGGCAACACCAATCAATAATCGGTCGAAGATCCAGTTGATTCCTTTTTTAGAAACATTTTTATTGTAAAGGATCATCGCGATTAAAATTCCAATGGCTCCACCGTGACTGGCAAGACCGCCCTGCCAGATATATAACAGTTCCCAGGGATGCGAAAGATAATGATTTCCATATTTAAACGTAAACCCTAAAAAAGTAGCCGGTTCAGGAAGCAAGGCCCATCCGTAAAATAAGCAATGACCGAGACGGGCACCCACAACGGCACCGATAACCGTGTACATAAATAACTTATCCACCCAGATATCCGGTAGTTTTTCGTGTTTGAAAATCTTCTGAGTAATTATTAATGTAGCCCAGATACCCAATGCCCAAAGCAAACCGTACCAACGAACAGTTAGAGGTCCCAGATGGAAAATGGCCGGATCGGGATTCCATGTTATAAAGTCAAGTATCATAATTATATATTTAGAGGTAAGAAAGTAAAACCTAAGGAGTAAGAAAATAAGAATAACAAATTACTTGCCTCTTACTTTCTTACTCCTTGCTTCTATTTAATTGGCACCGTGACAATTTTTATATTTTTTCCCGCTACCACAAGGACATGGTTCATTACGACCCGGTTTTTTATCTACATGTATTGGTTCGGGACGTTGCTGTTCCCGTGTGTCTTGTTTGGTCGGATCTTCATTCCGG
>JAQTOL010000337.1 GCA_028748945.1 Paludibacter sp. | reverse complement strand
GGTTCTGTCGGTCGTACCAAATCCAGGCATGGTAATGCCCATAATACGTTTGCGGTCAAATCCGAGTTTATCGGCGGTCCTGACACAAACCAACAACGCCAGGGTTGAATCCAGTCCGCCTGATATGCCAACTACCAAGGTTTTTGATTGAGTGTGTAACCAGCGTTTAGCCAACCCGCCAACCTGAATTGAAAATATTTCCTGACAACTTTCGCTTCGGTTGTTAATGAGAGGTACAAACGGATGTATCCCGAAAGTACGTTTTAATTCGAATTGAGTATAATTAGCTTCTGCTATTTTTATAATTCTGAAATTTGGTTTCGATTTTTCCTGATTATAATTGGTATTTCGAATCCGGTCGGCTACCAAACGTTCAATGTCTATTTCAGTTACAATTAATTGCGGCTCAAAAGAAAAACGCTCTGATTCCAGCAGAATTTTCCCGTTTTCAGCAATGATTCCATTTCCGGAAAAAACCATATCCGTAGTCGACTCTCCGGCTCCGGCGGAAGCATATACATAACCAGCATTGCAACGGGCTGACTGTTGTTCAATGAGTTGTCTTCGATAACTTTGTTTGCCAATTAATTCGTTACTGGCCGATAGATTGAAAATAATTTCGGCACCCTGAAGGACTTGTTGTGAGCTGGGTGGTATGGGAACCCAAAGGTCTTCACAAATTTCAATCCCGAATGTAAATTGAGTATCGGAGAATAATAAATCCGTCCCGAAAGGAACCTGTTCGCCTGTCAAAGAAACAGTCTGTACATCGGTTGTCAAACCGGACGAGAACCATCGTTTCTCGTAGTATTCATCCTGATTGGGAATATGTGTTTTTGGAACTACGCCTAAAATATGGCCACCCTGAAGTACAACGGCGACATTAAAAAGTTGGTTTTGAATACGGACAGGCATGCCGGCAATAATGACGCAAGTGGTCGAAAGAGATGAGATTTTTAATTCACCCAGTGCCTTTTCGGCATCAGCAAGTAATTGTTGCTGAAAAAAAAGATCGGCGCAGGTATAGCCCGTAATTGACAACTCAGGAAAACAGACAACCTGTACTTTTTCCTTTTCAGCCTGAAGAACCAAATCAGTCATCCGGACAACATTAAATGCACAATCAGCTACCCGAAGTTCGGGAACTGCTGCAGCTACACGTACAAATCCATTATTCATATTGACCCCCAACCCCTAAAGGGGAGTTAAAATAGTTTTAAATCTTAATTTTAAAAATATCCCCTATCTTATTCCCCTTTATGGTCCCGATAGCTATCGGGAAGGGGTTCCTTTAATTTCTCCATATCACTCAGATAAATTTCCAGCGATTTAGCCGAAATGCGAATTTCCATAACGGAAAGAGTCAGTGAAATGATGAGTAAAATTAATGCTAAACCGAAAATATATACCGATATGATTTGCAAACCGACATAGATAAAAAACATTGTTGCCACGCATAATAATAAGCTTGCCACCCCTAATAATTGCATATTCTTTGTCAGATACAGTCTGCGGCGTAAGTTCATAATCTGTGCATGAGTTAAAGCCGATTGATCTTCCATATAACGGTCCTTCAACGTACGCACCAACTGAGCGTAAGATAAGAACCGGTTTGTATAAGCCAACAGCAAGAGAGAAATTGCTGAAAATAAAAATGTTGGCGTAATAAGTGTTAGTTCTATCATGGTGAATTTTTGATTATCAATGAAAATATAATTATTTAACCGCAATGCTGGCTCTCCAGATAAGGTAATTTTATCAGTTCAGCCACCTGATGTCCAAGTTCCAGTAAAGCCTGATAGTTTTCCGTTTTCAATCCCTGTTTTTCTTCAACTGAAATTTCAGCCGTTGGCCATTTCATTGTTTCCCCAAATGTTTTAAGCCGTTGATTGGCGGCTCCTGCCCAGGTGAAAGAACCAAAATAACCGAAAACCCTGTTTTTTACTCCACGGATTTCAATTTTCCGAAGAAGTGATTCCACTTCAGGATATAATTCGTTGCTGTAAGTCGGACTTCCCACAACTAATCCTTTATATTTGAAAATATCCTGTAATATATACGAAGAATCCGTTTTGGAAACATTATGGATAATGATGTCTTTTATACCAGCCTCTGCCAGACCCTGAGCAACCGTTTCTGCCATCAATTCAGTGTAGCCATACATCGAGCCATAAACGATTACAGCTCCTTCAGCACCTTTATAACGACTTAATTGATCGTAAAGATCCACCACTTCGGAAACATTCTCTCTCCATACCGGTCCATGCGTACTACAAATTGTTTCGAATTCGATGGGTGTCAGTTTTTTTAATGCTTTTTGCACAGCCGCACCGTATTTTCCCACAATATTGGCATAATAACGAACCATTTCATCCCAGTAACGGTTCACATTCATATCCGTGTCAAGCACAGCACCGTCCAGTGTTCCGAAACAACCAAATGCATCTCCTGTAAAAAGGACCTTTTCACCCTGATCATAGGTCATCATGGTTTCTGGCCAATGAACCATTGGAGTAAGAATAAATTGCAATTTATGTGCTCCTAATGAAAGAGTCTCGCCATCTTTAATTTCCTTCATATTTTCGACCAAACCATAGAAACCTTCCACCATACTCAATGTTTTGGCGTTTCCGACAATAATGATTTCAGGATAATACTGGCGGATTATACGTAATGAGCCGGAATGATCAGGTTCCATATGATTGATAATAAGATAATCAAGTGTTCTTCCCTGTAATTGTGCTTGAATTTTGTCAATAAACAAATCACCGAATGAAATATCAACCGTATCAACAAGAGCTGTTTTCTGATCCATTATCAAATAGGCATTATACGAAACCCCATTTGTCAATGGAATCATATTTTCAAATTTATGCTTTTGCCGGTCGTTGACACCTACATAAAAAATATCATTTGCTATTAGTTGATTTTTAAACATGAAAAATAATCTTTTGTAAATTTATACCTTATTATACCCTTAAAATAGTGCTTATTTTGAGTGCAAAGATACAATTTTTTTATGATTTTCCGTAAAAAGCCGGGAAGTCTACTGCAACAATTAAAAAAAACACCTCCCTTAAATGTGAGAGAATTTCTGTACTTTTGCAGGATAATCAGTGGTTCTAAAGGTTGAAAATTTATACTTAATTTATTCTCAAAAAAACTGCTGTCATGACTTTTACTTTCTAACACCTAACAAAAAAAGATGATTGTTTGTATTGCCGAAAAGCCCAGCGTAGCGAGGGATATTGCAGAAGTTCTTGGTGCAAAAACCCGAAAAGACGGATATATCGAAGGAAACGGTTATCAGGTAACCTGGACCTTCGGGCATTTGTGCGGCTTGTTGGAACCTCATGAATACGCACCGGAATGGAAACCCTGGGCCTTGAGCCATTTACCTATGATTCCTCAGCGATTTGGGATTAAAGTGATGAATGACAGCGGCATTCAAAAACAATTCAAGACAATTGAAACTTTAATGGCTAATGCTGATGAAGTGATTAATTGCGGTGATGCCGGTCAGGAAGGTGAATTAATTCAACGATGGGTCATGCAAAAAGCCTTATGTAAATGTCCCGTGAAACGATTATGGATATCATCTTTGACCGAAGAAGCCATTCGGGAAGGATTTACCAAACTCAAAGATCAAAGTGAATATCAACGACTCTACGAAGCCGGGCTTTCGCGTGCCATTGGCGATTGGTTGTTGGGCATGAATGCCACACGGCTTTATACCCTGAAATATGGAAAGAACCGGCAGATACTTTCTATCGGACGGGTACAAACACCAACGCTGGCACTCATCGTTAACCGCCAACTGGAAATTGAAAACTTTAAACCCGAAGCCTATTGGGAACTCAAAACCGTTTACCGCGAAACCATTTTTTCGGCTTCAAAAGGCCGTTTTTCGAGTGTCGAAGAAGGAACAGCTTTTTTGGACACTGTTCGTACAGCTGAATTTAGTGTAACAGATATCAATACAAAAAAAGGAACGGAATCGGCTCCACGCCTTTTCGATTTGACTTCATTACAGGTTGAATGCAACAAAAAAATGGGTTATTCATCTGACGAAACCTTGAAAATAATTCAAAGCCTCTACGAAAAGAAAATAACAACCTATCCGCGTGTAGACACAACTTATCTGACTGACGATATTTATACTAAAATACCCGATATTCTGAAAGGAATTAAAGATTATGAATCAGTTACCAGGCCTTTATTGGCA
>JAQTOL010000336.1 GCA_028748945.1 Paludibacter sp. | reverse complement strand
CGAAGTAACCGGATCGGTAGCCATAAATACCGCACCGAAAGCAAAACCGCCAAATACAAGGTGATTGTACCAGGGGAAATGTGCGGCAGCTGTATCCGGTCCAAAATTATTAAATACCAAAGCCATAATGGCACCTCCGGCAAAAACCGAAAACATGGTTTTCCAACTGGCTACTCCTGTAATCAATAACAGGACGGCACCAATCAGGATAGCAATAACCGATGTTTCTCCGACTGAACCGGGAATTAACCCGACAAAACCATCCATAAAACCGAGAGGATTACCCATGGTTCCTGTTATATGTGCAGTCTGTGCCGTTGAAGTTGCCAGCTGTCCGAGTGGGGTTGCCCCGGTAAATGCATCAACCAATTTTCCGCTACCCAATCCAAACGAAGTACCCGTACGTACCCAAACCGAATCGCCGGACATATAGGTTGGATAAGCAAAGAACAAAAATGCACGGGTGACCAGCGCCACATTGAAAATATTCATTCCGGTTCCGCCAAAAACCTCTTTCGCAAAAATAACCGCAAAAGCTGTGGCAACGGCTACCATCCAAAGGGGTGTGTCGATAGGGACAATTAATGGAATCAGAAATCCGGTAACTAAAAATCCTTCCTGAATTTCATGGCCTTTAATCTGAGCCACAGTAAATTCAATACCCAGACCCACACCGTAAGAAACCAATATAAAAGGTATTACAGCCAGGAATCCGAATAAAAATTCCGACCAAAAACCAACCGATTGGCCTATTGCCAGATAATGCTGGTATCCGACATTAAACATCCCGAATAAAAGGGCAGGTATTAATGCCACCACCACCAGAATCATGGTTCTTTTAGAATCAACAGCATCGTGGATATGTGTTCCGCTTTTGGATGTGGTATTTGGAACGTAAAGAAACGTTTCAAGTCCGTCGAAAACTGAATGGAATTTCTCCAGTTTTCCACCTTTCTCGAAATGTGGCTTCAGTTTATCTATTGTATTTTTTAATGCGCTCATATTTTTTTAATAACCCCCAACTCCTAAAGTAAAGCTGAAGTCAATTGTTTATATTCTAAATTTACTTTTTTTATTCAACTTCCTTTTTCATGTTATCCAATGCATCGCGAACAATTTGTTGGAGGGGCAGTTTTGACGTGCAAACAAATTCGCAAAGTGCCACATCTTCGGGGGCAATTTCATAACCTCCCAGTACTTCGATTTTGTCAATGTTACCTGCAATCATGGCTTTAAAAAGAAATTCAGGCAAGATATCCATCGGTAAAACTTTGTCATATTCACCTGACATGATAATGGCGCGTTTACCTCCAAGCACACGAGCATCGTATTCATAATTTATTTTCCCGAAGATCTTCTGGAATAATTTACTCTCGATAATTCCACTAAAATACAAACGACTCGCACTGTATTTGTGAATGCGTGGCATAGCCCATCCAAACAATTCGTGGATTTCGCTTCCTTCGTCAATAACGGTGATTTGCGAAGCATAAGGGTCAAGCCAACCATCGGGTGCTACCTGCAAACCACTGAGTACGTTACCGCTGATAAAACGAAGTGGCGTTTTGTTGCTTATACTGTTTTTGACAACAGTCTGAATATTACTTCCAACGATAGTTGGAAAATATTGAGGGTTTATTACCTCGGGACCGGTGAGTGCCACCAGACGTTTTAAATCTACGATTCCCTTATTAAAGAATCGACCAATAAACAGCACATCCTGAATATTGACCGTCCAGACTGCTTCGCCTTTGTTTACAGGGTTTGTATGATGAATTTGAATTCCTACATTTCCTATCGGATGTGGACCACTGAACTCCGTGATTTCAACATTCTTTACCGAACGAAAATCGGTTGATTCACTTCCGGCTTTGATTCCTAAATGAACTTTTCCGGTTGTCATTTTTGCCAGTGCATCAATACCTGACTGAAAATCGGCTGTTTGTCCCTTTAAAACAAACTCGTAATTCGGGGCTAAAGGAGCCGAATCAAAAGTGGAAATATATATTGCTTTTGGTGCTTTGGCAGGATTGGCTATCACGTCATAAGGACGTTGTTTGATAAAGGGCCATAAACCGGCTTGTAAAAGCTGGGTTTTAATTTCTTCGCCCGATAAACCGGAAATGGCTTTTATGCTGAAATCTTCGTATGTTATCTCGGTGTCTCTGGCTATTGTAATGCTTAATACTTTACGGCGATCGCCCCGGGTTACGGCAAGTATTGTACCGCTTACTGGAGCTACGAAATTCATATCTGAAAAATTTTTATCGTGAAAAACAGGAGTCCCGGCTTTTACAACATCACCTTCTTTTACCACTACTTTCGGTGTTATACCGTTGTAATGATCGGGGACAAGGGCGATAACATCCGAAATCAGGGACTTGCCGATGATTTCTAGTGCTTTACCGCTAAGATGAATATCCAGGCCGCGTTTTGTTTTTATTAGGTTAGTCATATTTAATATTGAGATTAGTTTGCTAAATTGTGAAAAACGGTGATAAGTAAAGAATAAACCTAAAACCTTGTAAAATATAATTATTGGTAGAAGATTTTTTTTTGTGCAGAAACAGAGTTGTTTATGCACGCAGTTAAAAGGATTCCGATTTTTTAAATCGTTGTAAAAGTACGTATTATTAATTGGTTAACCAATATAATTAAAGATATTTTTCATTAATTTGAAGAAGGGGTAAGGACCGGAATCATTCTTACAAAATCAAAATGATACAGCAGAATTGAAATTTTAATCCTTCAATTAATAACAGATTCATTCAACATGACAACTTAAACAAAAACTTAAGCTGTTTAGTTTTGTAAATTATTGCCTGAATTTTCTTATTTTTGTGGAGGAATATTTTTTATGAATTTTACTTAAACACTAATATTATGAAAATCTGCCTTACGATACTGTCATTTCTGGTTAGTTTAACCCTGATAGCTCAGGAAACTTACCGGACACAAATATTTGAACCGAAAATTAAGACACTTCAGATTGGAGTAAACGGTGAGACTCTGGGTTTACCCATCATCGAATTAAACAGTTCCAATGTACTGCTCATCTCGTTTGATGAAATGTCGCACGAATCACATTTTTACAGTTATGAAGTTTTGCATTGCGATGCCGACTGGACAATCTCGAAACAACTTAACTCAGGAGAATATCTGACCGGATTCACTTCGGGCAGCATAACCGATTATACTACTTCTTTAAACACGACATTTCTTTATACACATTATAAATTTATGTTGCCGAATGATGAAATGGGTTTTAAAATTTCGGGAAATTATGTCGTGTTGATTTACGAAGACAATCAAAAAGATAAACCCATAGCGCAGGCTTGTTCTTCGATCGTTGATCCGCAGGTGAGTATCACGACAACCGTTCGGGGTAATACGGATACGGAATTAAACGGACGCCTGCAACAACTTGACTTTGAAGTCAACCTGAATGGTTATTCGGTTCGCGATCCACAGTCTGAAATTAAAGTAGTCGTGCGGCAGAATAACCGGATTGACAATGAAGTGACGGATATCAAACCCACTTTTATGTCCGGTTCTAGACTAAGTTACATTAATAATAAAGCATTGATATTTGATGGTGGAAACGAATACCACCGCTTCGACATCTCTTCGGTTTATGCGGCAGGTGTCGGTGTTGCAACCATTCGTTTTGATCAATCCGGTTCCGTTTCGGGTTACAATGCTTATTTATATGATGATAAAATTCAACGGTCCAAATCCTATGTTTACGACCAGGATGTGAACGGACGGTTTGTTATCAATATGCAGAATGCCAGTGATGATGCTGTGGAAGCTGATTACATGTATGTACATTTTAGTTTGCCAACTCCGCAACCTTTTTTCGACGGTCTGCTTTATTTGGGTGGGGAGTTTAACTATAACCTGTTGAATAATGCCTCCGCAATGAAGTATGACGTGAATAATGGAAAATACTTCCAGACTGTTTTATTGAAACAGGGCGGATATAATTATCAGTACTGGTTTGTACCCAAGGGCGAAAAGAAAGCATCGGCCGAACGGGTGGATGGAAGCTACTGGCAAACCGTAAACGAATATACTATTTATATTTATCACCGGCCCTGGGGAGAACGATATGACAAATTAATCGGGGTGAAAGATATTTAAAAGCTTATTATGGTCGCTCTAAACATCTAAGTGAAAGAAAATAAATAATGTCGTATTATTTAAATATAAATAAGGGAATAAGGGT
>JAQTOL010000335.1 GCA_028748945.1 Paludibacter sp. | reverse complement strand
GGAATACTGTGAAAAATTTCATCGTATTTTTTTGAAGATGTATTTTCATTCCCTGCTCCTTATCTCCTTTTTATTTAGAGTATAGGGTAAGAGTCGATTCTTCTACCTGAATAAATTATTAAAGTATAATGCTTTAACTTCTGTCACTGTTTTCTGCAATCATTCAATTTCAAAAAAAAATAAAATGCACCATTTAAAAAATCTTCGAACCCTGATAGCTATTTTTGTTCTAGTTTGTTTAACAAAAACAATTGATGCTGAAAATGTTTATGATAAACTCTACAAGGATCTTCCTTTCCCGATGCAGAAAATAGATATCCCTGTTTTTAAGGACAATACGATTTCAATTCTCGATTTTGGTGGAGTTGGCGATGGTAATACGCTAAACACAGATGCCTTTAGAAAATCGATTGATGCGCTTTCCCAAAAGGGCGGAGGAAAGCTTATTGTTCCGGCTGGAATCTGGTTTACCGGGCCTATTGAATTGAAATCGAATATTAATCTGTATCTTGCAAAAGGTGCTCTTATTCTGTTTTCTTCCGATTTTAATTTGTATCCATTGGTTCATACCAGTTTCGAAGGATTGGAAACCCGTAGATGTCAGTCACCCATTTCCGGCAGAAATCTGGAAAACATTGCCATTACAGGTGAAGGTTCGATAAACGGTTCGGGTGAAGCCTGGCGTCCTTTAAAGAAAGCCAAAGTGACGGATAGTTACTGGAAAAATGTTGTTAAATCCGGTGGCGTACTGAAAGATCCAGCCTATTGGTTTCCAACCAAAGGTTCTTTATTAGGGGAATCGATGAGCGATATGAATGTGCCCCGTGGAAATATGACCGATTCACAGTGGTTACAAATAAAAGATTTCTTACGTCCGGTAATGATAAGCCTTATCGAGTGTAAAAATGTTTTATTACAAGGTGTGTTGTTTGAAAATTCACCCAGCTGGAATATTCATCCCCTGATGTGTGAAAACCTGATTATTGATAATATTTTTTCCCGAAATCCTGCCTATGCGCAAAATGGCGATGGTTTAGATGTGGAATCCTGTAAAAATGTTTTAATTGTCAACAGTACTTTTGATGTGGGCGATGATGCCATCTGTATTAAGTCAGGAAAAGATACCGAAGGCAGATTGCGGGCCCGGCCAACAGAGAATGTAATTGTTGATAACTGTAAAGTTTTTCAGGGACATGGCGGTTTTGTCGTCGGAAGTGAAATGTCCGGTGGAGTTCGTAATATCTCGGTTAAGAATTGTCAGTTCTTAGGAACCGATGTTGGTCTTCGTTTTAAAAGTAACCGGGGTAGAGGAGGTTTGGTTGAAAATATATATATCAGTGATATTTATATGTTCAATATTGCAACTGATTCATTTTTGTTCGATCTGTATTATGGTGGCAAATCGGCTTCCGAAGCATTGGTGGATGGAGATAATACCCCTGCAGAAAATAAATCAATACCTGTTACAGATGAAACACCGTAATTCCGTAATATTTATGTAAACAATATTGTTTCCAGAAATGCCCGCAGAGCTATGTTTTTTAATGGATTACCCGAAATGAATATCTCAAATATAAATATAAAAAATGCATTTATTACTTGTCAGTTCGGAGCTGTATTAAGCGAATCGGATGGAATTAATTTTAAAAATGTTCATATCATACCACAAACAGGTGCCGCAATAACACTTACCGATGTGAAAAACTTTAATTTAAAAGATTTTGAATATCCTGAATCCATAACAGAAGTTGTGAAAGTTGAGGGTAATTCTTCCAATATCCAGTTGCCGGTTAGTATTCCTAAAAATAAAATTGTCGGATTGTAATTATTTTACTCCTAACTATCATTATTTTTCTTTCAACCTAGAATTATGAAAAAAAATCTCATTTATATTTTTGTAATTATTTTCTTCGCTCAATCATTCGTCACTGCGTCTGATGTAAAATACTATATCCGAATTGCTGATTCGGAAATAAAACGAAATCCTGAAAGCTGGATGCTGGATTTTGCTCCTAAATTAAAATGGGATTATTGCAATGGATTGGAATTGCAGGCTATTTACAGTGTTTGGAAAAAAACGGGAAATCCTGTGTATTTTAATTATGTAAATAGTTATGCTGATACAATCATTCAAAATGATGGAAGTATAATCAGTTATAAATTACAAGACTATAATATTGACCGCGTAAATTCAGGTAAAATATTATTCCCTTTATATGCTGTTACAAAGAACGAGAAATACCAAAAAGCTATTGAGCTCTTGCGTGATCAAATGAAAACTCATCCCCGCACGAGCGAAGGTGGTTTTTGGCACAAGAAAGTCTATCCGCATCAGATGTGGTTGGATGGTCTCTATATGGCATCCCCTTTTTTGGCTGAATATGCCAAACGAAATAACGATAAAGAATTGTTCGATGATGTTGCCAACCAGATTCTAACCGTTGCAAAACACACTTATGATGCTAAAACGGGTCTGTATTACCACGGTTGGGACGAAAGTCACCAGCAACGTTGGTCGAACCCTGAAACCGGAAAATCTCCCAATTTTTGGTCACGCAGCATAGGCTGGTACATGATGGCTATTGTTGATGTTCTGGATTATTTACCGGCTGATCATCCTAAACGACCTGAAATAATTAAGATATTGTTTAATTTGAGTCAATCACTCGATAAATTTCGTGATAAAAAAACAGGCTTATGGTATCAGGTTACCGATAAAGGTAGCAAGAAAGGAAACTATATCGAATCGAGCGGTTCTGCGATGTTTATTTATACCTGGGTTAAAGGAGCTCAAAAAGGCTATTTGCCAAAATCATTTTTGAAAAAGGGAGAAAAAGCCTACGCTCAATATGTAAAACAATTTGTAAAGGAAAATCCCGATCAAACTATTTCGATAACAAATGCCTGTTCAGTCGCAGGGTTGGGAGGAGACAAAAAATACCGTGACGGCAGTTTTGAATACTATATTTCCGAGCCAAAACGTGATAACGATCCGAAAGCCGTAGCTCCTTTCATGATGGTCAGTGTTTTATTGAATAAATAATATTCAAATTACAAACCGACTAAAATCTCTATTTAGCAACAAACATAATGAAAAAAATCATTTCTATATTTGCATTAATTGTAATATTTAATTGTATAAAAGCACAAACTCCATCTTTTCCCGGTGCCGAAGGAGGTGGAATGTACACATCCGGTGGTCGTGGTGGCAAAGTGTTAATCGTTAATTCTTTGGCAGATGATGGATCGGTTGGAACTCTTCGGTGGGCGGTAAATCAAACAGGTGCCCGAACTGTTGTATTTCAAGTGGGCGGATTAATAACATTAAAAAGTTCAATTTCAATCAAAAATGGAAATTTAACGATTGCCGGTCAAACGGCACCTGGAGATGGTATTTGTCTGAAAGATTATGCTATTAGTGTTGATGCAAGTAACGTTATAATCCGTTTTATTCGTGTTCGTTTGGGAAATAATATAATTGCAAATGAAAGTGATGCAATAGGAGGCAGGTATAGGAGTAATATTATTCTTGATCACTGTTCTTTCAGTTGGAGCATTGACGAATGTGCTTCATTTTATTCCAATGAAAATTTCACCATGCAGTGGTGTTTCATTACTGAGTCATTAAACAATGCAGGTCATGTAAAAGGTGCACATGGTTATGGTGGTTTATGGGGTGGTAAAAATGCCAGTTTTCATCATAATCTGATTGCACATCATAATAGCCGTAATCCACGATTCAATGGATGGAAACGTAGCGGACTTAGTTACACAAATCCTTTGGATGAAGAAAGACTGGATTTTAGAAATAATGTTATTTACAACTGGGGTGATAATAGTTCGTATGGAGGAGAAGCATCAGGTAAGTATAATATAGTAGGGAATTATTTTAAATACGGTCCCGGTACAAAATCTACAATTAAAAGTAAAATTACGCAGGTTGATATTGACGCTTCAACAGCTTATGGTCAACAATTCGGGACTTATTATATTGTGGATAATTTTGTATATGGAAGCACTTCAGTAAGTCAGGACAACTGGAGTGGTGTAACATATGCTTCCGGTGTAAATAAAACAACTTGTAGAACTGATATCCCTTTTCAGTCGATTCCAATTACTCAACATGTGGCCGAAGTGGCTTTTGATAAAGTTTTGACTTATGGAGGGGACTGTATTTCGCGTGATACTATTGATTCTCGCATAGTAAAAGAAACCCGAAACGGCACAACAACTTACAAAGG
>JAQTOL010000334.1 GCA_028748945.1 Paludibacter sp. | reverse complement strand
GGTTGGTTTTCTTTTGACGAACTTCGTCCTGAATTAGCCAAACAAAACGTAATTGCTAACGGAAATGAATCGGAAAGGTTGACATATGACGAATTTTTTTCGCAGAAATTATATTCCAGTTATTTGCTAGGGGATAGTAATATGTTCAACCGTATGCTGTTGGAATATGTTGTAGATCCTGTAAAAATCAGAAAAGAGCAAAATCGTATTGAAACAGATATTATGAATGTTGAACAAGATCTTTGGGAGTACTAATATAATCAATCTTAATCTTTAGATTCATAATAATATTAAATTCAAAAAAGACGACTTCGTGTCGTCTTTTTTGATAATCACGCTTCTAAACAATTTAAAAACAGTAATTTTGTACCTTATTTAGTATTTACCTGAAAATAAATTCAGTTGAAGAGTTCGTTCGATTTATTAGAAGGTATAAATTAATTATGCAAACTCATGAGAAACATTATACTTGCCGATAATCAGGATATTACCAAAGCAGGATGGAAATATATCATTCAACAAATTTTTGGATTATTTCAAATGCCCGAAGTAACCCAAAAAAGTGAACTTATTACTTTACTGACAGAAAAGCCTGATTCATTAGTTATTCTTGATTACACTTTGTTTGATTTTGAGAGTGTCAATGAATTGATTATTTTGCAAATTCGATTTGACAAGACCGATTGGATTTTATTTTCCGATGAACTTAGTGATGACTTCTTACGTACACTCCTTTATAATACTCATTCATTTAGTGTATTGCTAAAAGACAGTGCTAACGAGGAACTCTTAAGTGCCATTAAAGAAGCCATTAAAGGGAACCGTTTTATTTGCAATCATGTAAGTAATCTATTGCTAGATTGTTCTAAAAGTGTCAGCAAACAACAAAAGCAATTGCTGACACCTACTGAACAAGAAATTTTAAAAGAAATGGCATTGGGGAGAACGACCAAAGAGATTGCTGCAAAACGGTTTGTAAGTGCTCATACCATTATGACACACCGAAAAAATATCTTCCGGAAAATTGAAGTAAATAACGTTCACGAAGCAACTAAATATGCTATACGTGCCGGTATAGTTGATATGACAGAGTATTATATTTAAGTTTGAAATCAGAAAAGTTCAAAAGCAAAAATGAATATTGCAACATTATTATCAGGCGGAGTAGATAGCTCTGTCGTTGTTCATCTATTAAAAGAAGCAGGGTATAATCCCTCGCTTTTTTATATCAAAATTGGAATGGATGATGATGAACTGCTTCATTGTACTTCCGAAGAAGATATTGAAATGGCATCTCTAATCGCACGAAAATACGGTTGTTCTTTGGATGTGATTGATTTACACAAAGATTATTGGGATAATGTAGTGGCTTATACTATTGAAAAAGTGAAACAGGGATTAACTCCTAATCCTGATGTGATGTGTAACAAGTTGATTAAGTTTGGTGTATTTGAACAACAGGTCGGAAAAGATTTTGATAAAACAGCAACGGGTCATTATGCAACTACTACCGAAAGGGATGGGAAAGTCTATCTTTCCACAGCAAAAGATCCGATAAAAGATCAAACCGATTTTCTGGCACAAATCAATTACTTGCAAGTCTCAAAACTCATGTTTCCTATCGGACATTTGATGAAAAGTGAAGTGCGTACCATTGCTGAACGTGCAGGTCTGCCAAGTGCCAAGCGTCAGGATAGTCAGGGCATCTGTTTTTTAGGGAAAGTAAATTATAATGACTTTATACGCCGTTATTTAGGTGAAATGGAAGGCCCGATTGTGGAATTGGAAACCGGGAAAAAAGTAGGTACTCATAAAGGGTTCTGGTTTCATACTGTGGGTCAACGTAAAGGTTTAGGGCTTTCAGGAGGACCATGGTATGTGATTAAGAAGAATGTTGAGGCGAATATAGTTTATGTTTCTAAAGGTTTTGAAGCAGAAGCTCAATATGGATACGAGTTTTCGATGCGTGATTTTCACTTTATAACTGATAATCCTTTCAATTCCTCAAATGATATAGATGTAACTTTTAAAATCAGGCATACTCCGGAATTTATTCATGGCACAATTTCACACGTTGATAATACATTTCATTTAATTTCCGTTGATAAACTACAAGGCATTGCTCCCGGTCAATTCGGGGTTATTTATGATGCAGAATCTAAGATTTGTATAGGTAGTGGAGAAATATTTTAAATTTTAGTTATTTGAGCTTTTTTTTGTTATTTTTTTTTTGTATTTTTACGACGCATTTTTGATAACCCTCTTTTCTAGGGTTATTTAGTTTATTTTATTATTTGAAAATGATGTTTGAATTAAATTAGTCAATTGATCCCCGCTGCTGATTACAATGTAGAGAGCTTATGAAACAGTATTTTAGGTTCGTCTTTTTTTTAGTCATTTTATTTTTTGCAAACAATTCATCAGCTGCGGTTGGAAGTTTATTTTCAAATGATTTAACCTCATATGAAAATATTACTGAACAAATTGCACACGTACCTGCCATAATATCCGCTACCATATCGGGTACCACAACAGAATGCCAGAATGCATCAAGCCCGGTCGTAACATTCACCGGTTTTGGAGGGACACCACCTTATACTTTTACCTACAGCATTAACAATGGCAGTAATACGCCTATAAAAACAACTTCAGGAAGTAGCGTTACGCTGGCTGTGCCAACTAATGTAGCCGGAATATTTGTCTATAGTCTTAAGAGCGTGTCTGATGCAAATTCAACCGAACCACAAACAGGAACCGCAACTGTTACGATTAATCCTTTACCAATAATAGATTTTTCCTTTCCTGACAATCAATGCTCCGGTACAGCTGTTCAATTCACATCTACAGTAACTGGTTCCGGCTCATATTCTTATAACTGGGATTTTGGAGATTCTTCCAGCTCTACTGATCAGAATCCCACTCATAAATTTACAACAGGTGTTGGGACAGGTAGTCAGACTTTTAATGTGCATTTGACCGTTACAAACCTGACAACCAATTGCTCGGACTCAATAACGAAACCAATTACTTTGTATCAGATACCTGATGCATCGATAACCGGTTCCGGATCAGGTAAAATTATTAATGGAGTACCGGTTTTTGAAACTTGTGCCAATGCAGTTGCAACATTGTCTTTTACAAACGCTTCGACAACCATTTCATCCAATCTGAAATATACAATTAATTGGGGTGACGGAACAGCCGATTTTGTTTCCACATCGTGGTCAACGATAACTCATAGTTTTAAAATAGGATTATGGAATGTGGTTTATACTGTTGAAGGACCGAATGGCTGTTCTACTGTGCAACCCTATATAGTTTTTATCGGAGCTAATCCAGCCGTCATTTTGGGTAAGCCGGCCAATACCGATATTTGTAATCCTACTACATTAATTTTTCCAATTCAGGGAACACGAAACAATCCGGCAGGAACTACCTATACAGTTACTTACTCTGACGGTTCTGCGGCCGAAGTGTATAATCATCCACCACCTTCTACTGTATCACATACATTTACAAAATCATCTTGTGGAACGACAAGCGGCGCCTTTCCGAATTCCTTTTCAGCAACAATAGTTGCAGAGAATCCCTGTGGAAAATCCGAAGGAGTTGTTGCACCTATTTATGTTTCAAGTACTCCGGTTGCCAATTTCACATTACCAGGCTCAGTTGTTTGTTCAAATAGTTCTATCTGTCTGACAAATACATCCACACAGGGTAATACCGCCGGTTCAAGCGGTTGTCTGAATCCTAGTGCCGTTTGGTCGATCTCGCCTTCAACAGGAGTTACCTTAGCAAGTGGAAGTCTTGGGAATGATTCCGGATCAGCTAATCCGGGTGTATGGACATCCGGCTCAAACGTCATATGTCCCGTATTTTCAATCCCCGGAACTTACAGCATTACGTTGAAGTTGGGAAATAAATGTGGAATTGCTCAAAAAACGCAAACGATTTGTGTTGAAGGACCGATAACGCCTCTGTTTACGATAGATACAAATACCGGTTGTACTCCTCTGACAGTTACCACAACTAATTCCACAATAGTAACCGATGCCTGTACCGCACCGGTTTACAAATGGGATGTTAGTTATACAGCCGGTAATTGCGGTACAACTTCAGCTTTTACATATACGAATGGTACAAGTTCATCATCAAATAATCCATCTTTTCAGTTTACTAATCCCGGAACATATACTATTCAATTATCTGTAGGTAATGCGTGCGGGAATAAGTCAACAACGCAA
>JAQTOL010000333.1 GCA_028748945.1 Paludibacter sp. | reverse complement strand
TACATTTTTTTTGGACAATCTTTTTCAGGGAAAATATCCATATTCGGCACACACACATGTAAGTAATACAAATTTTGCTTCTCCATTTCCGGTTTGGCATATCATCAATATACCGTTTTATTTGTTGGGTGATGTAGGCATTGGGCTTATTTTCTTTTTGTTACTCACAGCCTGCGTACTCCGGTATTTCTTTACAGACTATCGAAAATCATTTTTTTTCTTATTAATGCTTTCATTAGCTCCGGCTTATTGGTGGGAAGTGGCAGTACGTAGTGACTCGTTGAATAATGCATTGTTGGTTTTCGCATTTATTCTTTGGTTTAAAAAGCGTGACTTCACACTATCCCAAAATTTATGGATCGGTATTTTGGCAACCGGTCTTATTGCGACTACACGTTTATCAGCCCTTTTACCTTTATCATTATTTTTTTTTAAACCCTACATTCAACTTCAGTGGAAACAAAAAATCATTTTTCCTTTGGGAGTATTGGGAGTTATAATGTTGTTCTTTTTGCCTTTTATATTCTGGAATACAAACACCTGGATTTTCTTTACACGGAATCCATTCATGTCACAAACAAGTGTAGGTAATCCATATTTACTTCTAATCATGATATTTTTAGGAGGTTACTTAGCATTTCGTTGGAAAAATACGCATCAGTTTTTTGCAGTGACTTCTATTTTCCTATTTATTTTCATTCTTACATCACAAATTAGCTTAATGTTATCCAGGGGTATTCATGGCTCCGTCTTTGAAGATAGTCTTTACGATGTTTCATATTTTACTTTGCTATTACCTTATTGTTTAGCCTATTTATCCTATTCAATCGTACAGAATAAGAATATGGAGAACCCAATATCTAAAGAAATTTGACCTTATCATTACATTCCTGACTCTAATTTGCACATTAAACAGGCTATGCTGATTGTATATATGGTTAAATTCTCAACTAATGTTCAGGAATTTTAAAACCCACTAACAGCATTATATATCCGAATTTAAAAAAAAATCAGTTCACCAACATTTCTGCCGATGAACTGATTTTGAATACTTTTTAAAATCCCAATTAGGGTCCAGCCGTGTTATTTCCTGTTTATCAGGTTCATAAATTCCTCCCGCGTTTTGGCTTGTTCGAATACGCCTGTAAAATCGGAAGTAGTGGTAATGGAATGTTGCTTCTGTACCCCGCGCATTTGCATGCATAGATGTTGAGCTTCGATAATAACCATTACGCCCATTGGGTTTAACGTTTTCTGAATACATTCTTTTATTTGCGTTGTCATTCGTTCCTGTACCTGCATTCTACGCGCAAAAACTTCAACAATACGGGCTATTTTACTTAAACCGGTGATTTGTTTGTTCGGAATATATGCAATATGTGCCTTGCCAAAAAAGGGCAACATATGGTGTTCGCACATTGAATAAAAATCGATATCCTTTACAATTACCATTTGACGGTAATTTTCGGTAAACATTGCCGTGCGGATAATCTCTTCAGGATTTTGTTCATAACCTTGCATTAAAAACTGCATGGCACGTGAAACCCTATCCGGGGTTTTGAGTAATCCCTCCCGATTAACATCTTCTCCCAACAATTGAATAATCTGTTGATAATGTTCAGCAATTTTAGCTGTTTTTTCAGTGTCAAAAGGTATAGGCTTATTTGAATTAAAATCCATCATTTTTTATTTAGAGGCGGGATTGGTTATTTGTTCCCTCACAATATATATTTCACTGCGCATCGAAGGGAACGCTTCAATCAATTGATTGCGCAGAGCTTGTGCCTGATCGGGTGTTCTAAAATCACCAACTCTCACTTTCCAGAATGGTGACAGATAGTTCACATAAACTGATAGATCCGGGAATTTCTCCTTAATCAGTTTTTCTTTTTGAAAGGCTTCTGTTCTGTTTGTTGGTTGTACATTACTTGAAAAAACCTGAACTCTGTAACCACTGACAGATAATTGTCCATGCCAACCGAATCCGCTTTTTCGGGCGACTAAAATCGAATCTATGCGTTTATCCTGATGAACCTTAACAGTGGCATGTGTCATTGAATCTTCTGCTGCAAGTACTTCTAAGATATTTTTTTGTTTCTTACCTGCATTTTCTTGAGCTGCCAAAGTCTGTTCAAAAAGCAGTAAGATGATAAGCAGTGGAAAGCCAATTTTTTTCATTTTTCAAAATGTATTTTGGGTGCAAAGTTATAAAATTGTCAGCGTTTTTCCGACATGTTTACTGAAAATGTTATGATATCATTTTCCAAATTACTAATAATCAATTTGTATGACAATAATTAATTGTTCAATTATAATTATTAATCACTTAATGCTTATCTTTGTTCGTATTTTTATTAATCATTCATATGAATAAAACAAAATTTGCCATCATTGTTGCAGGAGGAAAAGGAGAACGAATGCAAACCGATATTCCCAAACAATTTATAGAAATACAGGGAAAACCGATTTTGATGTACAGCATTGAAAATTTCATACGATACGACATATCAATACAAATCATTTTGGTTTTACCTACCGGCCAGATTGAATTCTGGCACACACTTTGCAAAAAGCATGCCTTTGAAATCCCACATAAAATTGTAACAGGCGGACAGTCCCGTTTTGATTCCGTAAAAAAAGGATTGGATGCCATAAACATTCCGGCATTAATCGCGGTACATGATGGTGTTCGTCCACTCGTAAGCGTGAAAACTATTACCCGTTGTTTTAAGGGTGCTGAAAAATATGGAACAGCGATTCCTGTGATTGAATTGGTGGACAGTATCAGGCAAATTACTGAAACCGGAAATCAATCCGTTGACCGGAATACTTATAAACTGGTACAAACGCCACAGATTTTTGATGGAGAATTGCTCAAAAAAGCTTATAAACAAGAATTTTCAACACTATTTACCGACGATGCATCTGTAGTAGAAGCCATGGGAACAAAAATACACTTAGTGGAAGGAAACAGGGAGAATATAAAAATTACAACTGAGTTTGATCTACGAATAGCAGAAATAATGATGTAATATGGATCTTGCATCTCAGGACATAAAATTTCTTCCCGGTGTGGGACCGAGAAAGGCGGATTTATTCGACAAAGAACTTGGCATCAAAAGTGCTGAAGATTTGTTGCGCCATTATCCATATAAATATGTCGACAGGAGCCGGTTCTATTATCTTCATGAAATTACAGCCGAAATGCCTTTTATTCAGGTAAAAGGGCAAATTTTGAGATTCGAGAAAGTGGGTGAAGGGCACAACCTGCGTTTGACGGCAATATTCACAGATGGAAAAGAAACTATCGAGTTGGTATGGTTTAAAGGCGTAAAATATATCATTGATAAATACCGCACCAAAGTAGATTATGTTATTTTCGGTAAACCTTCACCATTCAATGGCCGGTATAATATTGTTCACCCCGAAATTGAAATAGCTTCGCAATTACCACCACCCGAACAAATGGGCTTACAGCCTTTTTACAACACAAGCGAAAAAATGAAAAGCAGTTTTCTGAACTCTAAAACCATTCAGAAAATCATTTTCCCAATCATTCAACAAATTAAAAGCGGTATTCCCGAAACGCTTCCTGCCTACATTTTACAAAAATTTGCTCTGTTGAACCTGACCGAGTCATTGATTAACATACATTTTCCCCGAAATGCAAATTTGTTGAACAAGGCCAGACAACGCCTTAAATTCGAAGAGCTTTTTTATATTCAACTCAGCATCTTACGTTTAAAAAACTGGCGTGAACAACAATCATCCGGATTTGTATTTAGTAAGATCGGGCATTTTTTCAACACATTTTTCAATGAGTATTTGCCTTTTGAATTGACCGGAGCACAAAAACGCGTGTTACGCGAGATTAGAATTGATGTGGCCTCGGGAAGACAAATGAA
This sequence comes from Paludibacter sp., assembly GCA_028748945.1. Classification (GTDB taxonomy): domain Bacteria; phylum Bacteroidota; class Bacteroidia; order Bacteroidales; family Paludibacteraceae; genus Paludibacter. The sequence goes on along the minus strand of JAQTOL010000333.1, from coordinate 344 downwards.
CCGGTTACTGCAAGGTGATGTGGGAAGTGGAAAAACACTGGTTGCATTAATGACCATGCTTATGGCAATTGATAATGGTTTTCAGGCTTGCATCATGGCTCCTACTGAAATTCTGGCGACACAGCATTTTGCAAGTCTGAAAGAGTTTTTAGGCGATTTGGGTGTTAGCGTAGCCTTGCTTACCGGTTCTACCAGCAAAAAAGATCGTGTTGTGCTGCACGAATCACTCCGTAACGGTAAATTGAATATTCTGATTGGAACCCATGCGTTAATTGAAGATACTGTTCAGTTTTCAAACTTAGGTTTGGTGGTTATTGACGAGCAGCACAGGTTCGGAGTAGAAC
>JAQTOL010000332.1 GCA_028748945.1 Paludibacter sp. | reverse complement strand
AAAGGCAAATAATAATTTAAAACAATCGTATGAAAAAAATCATCTTCATCTTGTTTTGTGCCGCCGCAATCAATGCCACGGCACAACACAAACTGACTGCTGATCGCAACGCATACCGTGCCGCCGACCAACTAGTAAAACAACAGGTAGATTTTAAAGACCCTGGCAGTTCGGGCAAAAATCTGACCTGGGATTTCAGCATGCTGCAACCACTAAACGAGAAATACACACTCGATTATTTTATCCCGGACAGTACCCAAATGGAGCGACTTTGTGGAAAGGAACACAATACTCGTTATTATTACCTGCAGCATGCCGATAGTCTGTGGGCCGTTGGATTTGAGAATTCCACCACCTATATGGAATATCCGGTTCCTGAGCTGAAACTTAAGTTCCCGTTCAGCTATGGTGATACCCTGTTAAGTAAATTCGAAGGTGTGGGTCAATACAGCCATCGTCTGGAATTAGCTGTAAAAGGCTATACCCGGGTGGAAGCCGATGCCGAAGGTGATTTAAAGCTCCCTGAATTTGAAACCGTAAAGAAAGCCCTGCGGATACGCACACTACGGCATTATACTCAGACCGGCAAGGACAGCATAGAGATGACACTAGATACTTACGCCTGGTATGCCGAAGGCATCCGGTATCCTGTATTCGAAAGCGTGAAAACAAATATCATTAAAATACTACCTTCCACCGATGGCAGTAATAATGTGCAGGATACCACCGTATTCAGCACTTCATTCTATTATCCTCCCGAATTGCAGGTATCGCAGGTAGAAACGGAACCAGTGCCCGAAGAAATCAGGGATGGAGCCATGGGAGCAGCAGCGGTGTTTACCGAAGGACAACTATTGCCCAATCCTGTGATAGATAACCTGTATATCAACTTTAAACTGACCCGTGCCGCCAACGTATGGTTCAGCGTACATAGCAACGGCGGTATCCCGCTTTGCCAGACATCACCTCAATACCTGAACGAAGGTTACAACAGTACCACTGTAAATATGAGCAACCTGATTACCGGAACTTACACGCTGTATGTGCATGTGGACGATATGGTAATGCAGAAAGTGGTGGTGAAGAAATAAAACCCTAACCACTTAATGAAAAAATATAAAATCTGAAATTAAAATAATCAATATATGAAGAGAATTATTTATACTACACTTATCGTAATATCTATTGCCGGCAACATACGGGCCCAAAGAGAATTTGGACATGTAACACCCACTACTGCTGATTTTATCAAATACGGAGAAGTTCCTGTGTCATTATTTACAGGGAAAATGAATTTTGAAGTTCCTATATACCGGATAAAAGACAGCGATTTTGATATCCCTATCAGTCTGACATATACTTCAGATGGATTTAAGCCTGCGAAACGTTCAGGGTTTGTGGGATTGGATTGGTTTTTAAACGTGGGTGGGTGTATAACCAGAGAAGTTTATGGGAGCCCTGATGATTCATATCCGGTAGTCTATGGAGAAGAAGTTGGTAATTGGTGGGCAATAGAAGGAAAGAACTTTACGAATAATGAGTGGTGGAATTTCAACGATGCCCTTATTACCTGTTATAGCAGCCTTGAAGGTTGCAATGGTCCTTTGATAGATGGACATTTTGGTGATTATCAGCAAGATTTGTTTATGTTCAATTTTGCGGGGAATTCCGGTCAGTTTATGATAGACAACCAGCGAAACATAAAAACGAACATTAAAGGATATTCTGTTAATTTTTCATCGTTCAGCAAGCAATTAACAAGTAATATAATTCCGAATCCATCCGAAATTACGATTCAAACGCCTGATGGTTATATGTATTGCTTTGGAGGTGACCTGAGTGCACTTGAATTTAGCATTTCATTTGAGCCCGGAGTTCAACCGAATAATACTAAACCAACAATACTTGCGTGGCATCTAACTAAAATTACTGCTCCCAGTGGCAGATCAGTAAAGTTTAATTATACACAAGTGAATATTACCCCTTCTGATACACAGAAAAGTTCACCTATCTGGCAAACGTCCAAAAGTAAAAAAGAAGGAAATTCCGGTCAATACAATTACTCTGCATTAAAAACTGTTGTTTTAGAGTCTATAGAAATTCTGGACACAAAACAAAAAGTGGAATTCTTCAAATCACAAGAAACCGGCTTCAGTTACTATTACATAAATAACTACCCTGACTATAACTATCCTTGTTATCAGCTTGATAGCATACAAGTATCGTATAATAACCAGTCAATGTATTCATATTCTTTAAAATACGAAACATATAATAAGAGAAGATTTTTATCTGAGTTTAAGAACAATGATAAAAGTAAATATAATTTTTTTTACAATCAGTGTACATATCCTTTACCGGATGTTGATACGCAATCTGATTTTTATGGATACTGGACATCCAACAATAGCGAAAGTTCTTATGGATTACTGACAAAAACTGAATATCCTACGGGTGGTTACACTAATTTTACATACAGAAAAAACCAATATAATAAAAGAGTAGAAATTAGCCTCTCAGGAGAGACTAATAACCTTGTAACTATTTCAGGAGAAACCGGAGGAGCACGAATATATAAGATGACAAATTATAATAGCAACAATGAAAAAACAACCGAAAAAACATATTTGTACACCGATTCATTGGGGATAGGAAGTGGTATACTCTATCAATATCCTCCTGTTGAAGTGGATGGAAGAACCTTTATCGATCCTCAGGCCTGGATTAATAATTTTAATGTTGGACAATCTCATATCGGTTATTCTATTGTTAGTGAACAAAATGCCGACGGATCATTCATCGAAAACAGATTCTCTGACTTTGTAAGTAATCCGGATGAAGCAGAATCTAAATTAAAACTAATAGATCAAAGTATTGATGTAAGAAGCGAATGGCTCTATACCAAGGTAAACAGAATCAGTAGCAACGCTTCAAGGAGAGGACTTTTGAAAGCCCAAAGATATTTTGATACAAATGGTAATGAAGTCAAATACGATGAATTCTCATATAGATATAATAAAAAAGTTTCTATTACACCGGCTACAGGGAACGAGAACGAGCCTACTGGTGATGCTTCGACTAACGATATTGTTTCTTATAGGCCCATTATTAATGGAGGAATGGCAAAAATAATTCACCTCGAATATAATCCACTAATTTACAAAGAAGGAAAAATAAACAATGTAAAAAATAAAGATTACTTCGTATATAACGATTATGACCTTGTAAAAGAGAAAAAAACAATTGATAGTAAATCTGACACATTACGTACATATTACAAGTATCCTACTGATTTTGCAACACCCTATAATGACTATGGTCGATTTGTCGATAATAATATAATTAACTGGATAGTAGAAGAAAAACGGTATAAAAACAGCGAATGCATTTTTGTTAAAAGAAAAACGTATAAATTTCCTCCCAGAAGTCTATTGCCGGTACTTGATAGTATAAAAATGAGTATAGGTGATGCTCCTTTAAGAACTATAGATGTGTATCATAACTACGACAATTACAGTAATCCTTTGTTCGTTGAAGAAAAGGAATCTACAAAAATTGTATATTTATGGGGATATAAAGGGCAATACCCTATTGCTAAGATAGAGAATGCTACTTACGATAATGTAAAAAATGCACTTGGAGGAACATTACCTGAGAGTTTGTCAGCAGACGATTCGTTCAACCAATCATTAATAACGAATTTACGGAACGATAACGTGAATCTTTCAAATGCATTGATTACAACTTATAGTTATAAGCCCCTTGTCGGACTACAAACAGAAACTGATTCACGAGGTGTAACTACTACTTATGAATATGATACATTTAACAGGTTGAAATGTATTAAAGATACTAATGGAAAGATAGTAAAGAAATTCGATTATAATTACAAACATTAATGATGAAGAATATGAAACGAATAAAATATATATTATACTTTCTAACATTGGCAATAAGTGCCAATTCTCAAAATACAATGTTACAAGCTTTAGATTTAGGATATAAAGCTTCATCTTTCACATTTACCAATACACAAAACACAATCAATTTTACAAATGATTTTGAAGGACAATCTTCCAACGATGTTTTTTATAAGTTTACACTTACCCGTGCAATGGATATAGTCATTTCTCATTGCGGCTCTGAGTTGGATGATACATATTTGCATTTACTGGATGCCAACGGCAATCAAATTGATGAAAATGATGATTATTCCGGTGCAGGAGGTTGTTCAAATATGTATAACTCATATTTAAAGAAAATCAATCTGACTATCGGTACATACTAT
>JAQTOL010000331.1 GCA_028748945.1 Paludibacter sp. | reverse complement strand
ATCGATGCAACAATAGTTAAACGCGCAAAAGATGCTTATGTATTGGTTTTTAAAGACAATACCCGTCCAAACCGGAATTTAAGGGTGGCTTTTGCAAAATCGCCAACAGGACCTTATTCACAAGTGAGTTCTACATTAACTCCAAGCTATGTCGAAGGTCCGACCGTGGAAAGAATAGGGAATAATTATTTGATATATTATGATGAATATCAAAAATTTAAATATGGTGCTGTTGAAACAAAAGATTTTATTCATTACAGCAATATTTCTAAAAAGATTTCTATACCTCAGGGTCATAAACATGGTACTATTTTTAAAGTCCCTGCATCTTATGTTGAGAATCTAAAAAAGACATATGTGTTGAGTCTAAATCAAAAAACAGATTCCAATTCGAATGTTCTATCAGTAATTAAGTAGAAACTTAATTATCTTTGTACTTTATCTCTTTACTCCAAGATGAAAAAATCAAAACTTATATTTTTTACTTGTGTTCTGTTTTGTTTTTCGGTAATTCAACTGACTGCGCAAAATAAAATTCATTATTCGGGGACTCAACTTTCCAATCCGGCTTACCACGATGGACAACTTTCGCCGGCAATAGGCATACATAATATTCAGGTTATGCGCGCCAACCGGGAACATCCCGATGCTTCGAACTGCAATGGCTGGACATACAGTCATCAACCCATGCTGGCGTACTGGAACGGCAAATTCTACTTAGAATATTTAAGCGATGAAGTCGGTGAAAGCATTCCACCCTCGCAAACGTTTCTGCAAACATCCACTGATGGTTATACCTGGACAAATCCACATACTCTATTCCCTCCATATAAAGTTCCCGATGGTTATTCAAAACCTGATCATGAGGGAATTGCAAAAAATCTCATCGCTGTCATGCATCAACGGGTTGGATTTTATGTTTCTAAATCGGGAAGATTAATTGCAATGGCATATTATGGTGTGGCACTGGACAAGAAAGATGACCCGAATGATGGAAACGGCATTGGTCGTGTGGTTCGCGAAATCAAAAAGGACGGTACTTTCGGGCCGATTTATTTTATTCATTACAACCACGCTTTCAATGAAAAAAATACCGATTATCCATTTTTTGCAAAAAGCAAAGACAAGGGTTTTGTAAAAAGCTGTCAGGAAATTCTGGACAATCCGTTGTACATGATGCAATGGGTGGAAGAATCGGATCGGGGCGATAAAATAATTCCGTTAAATAAAGAATACAAAGCCTTCAATTATTATCATCTACCCGATGGAAAAGTGGCCTGTTTGTGGAAATTTGCGCTGACATCTATCAGCGAAGACGAAGGCAAAACCTGGTCGCAACCCGTTGAACGTGCCAAAGGATTTGTTACCAGTAATGCAAAAATCTGGGGACAACGGCTTTCGGATGGAAGTTATGCCACCGTTTACAATCCTTCGGAATATCGCTGGCCGTTGGCTATTTCGACTTCGGCAGATGGATTAAATTATACCACGTTGAATCTGGTGCATGGAGAAATTACCCCCATGCGTTACGGTGGGAATTACAAATCCTATGGTCCGCAATATACCCGTGGAATTCAGGAAGGAAACGGTACGCCACCCGATAAAAACCTTTGGGTAACTTACAGCATGAACAAGGAAGATATATGGGTTTCATGCATTCCTGTTCCTGTGAAAATAAATGCAACCACACAGGCCAATGATAATTTTGAAAAAAACACCCAAATTTCAGAACTAACCGAGTGGAATATTTATTCGCCACTTTGGGCGCCGGTTTCATTTGAAAAAAAGAATGGGATAAACTGGTTGACCTTGAAAGATAAAGATCCCTTTGATTTTGCCAAGGTGGTACGTAAAATCCCTGAGACTAAAGAACTGAAAGTCTCTTTCGATTTGCTGGCAGATCAAAACAACAAAGGAATTTTCAGAATAGAATTTCTGGATAAAAATGGAATTACATGTTCCCGGTTGGAATTGACGAATGAGGGAATTTTCCGTGCAAAAGGTGGTTCCAGATATTCAAACATGATGAAATACGAAGCCGGCAAAAAAAATCATGTTGAAGCTAAACTCTCGGTTACCAACCGTAGTATAACTGTATTTGTAGATGGAAAACAAGTAGGACTCCGGATGTTTTATGCACCTGTTGCCAGCATCGAACGTATTGCTTTCAGTACAGGAGAAACGAACGAATTCCCAACTCCTGAAACACCAGCCGATCAGGATTATGATTTATCTAACGCTGGTGCACAGGATTCACTGTCTGTTTTTAGAATTGCCAATTTCAAAACTGAATCGTTGGACGAAGATGGAACAGCATCGTTCCTGAAATTCTCTGATTTCAAACATTATGTCGATTATTTCAACGGAATGGAAGATGAAAACATAGTAGCTGCCATTCCAAATTCGCAGGCTGCCGAATGGATGGGAAAGAATATCCCTTTGTTTGAATGTCCACAGCAAAATTTTGAAGAAATGTACTATTATCGCTGGTGGACATTGCGGAAGCACATTGAAAATACACCGGTTGGTTACGCCATGACCGAATTTTTGGTCAACCGAACGTATGCCGATAAATACAACTTAATCTCGAGCGCATTGGGACACCATATTTACGAAAGTCGCTGGTTGCGCGACACAACTTATATGAATCAGGCCATCCGCACCTGGTATCGTGGTAACGATGGCGCACCCATGAAGAAAATGATGAATTTCAGTTCGTGGAATATTGATGCACAGTTGAATCGTTATTTTGTAACGGCTGATAAAGCTTTTTTGCTTGATTTATTGAAAGATATGGAGGCGGAATACAGCCGTTGGGAAAATACTCACCGACTGAAAAACGGCCTTTACTGGCAGGGTGATGTGCAGGATGGCATGGAAGAAACCATCAGCGGTGGACGGCACAAACAATATGCACGCCCGACGATTAACAGCTATATGTACGGAAATGCAAAAGCGTTGTCAATTATTGAGACAATGGCAGGAAACGATGAAAAGGCCAAAATGTATGCAGCAAAAGCCGATACGCTGAAAAATCTGATTGAAACAACACTGTGGAGTAAAAAACAAGGATTTTTTGAAACGCTACGTAAAGACACACTGGCCAACGTGCGTGAATTTATCGGCTATTTACCCTGGTATTTTAATATGCCCGATACCGAAAAATACGATAGCGCTTGGACGCAATTAGCCGGCGAAAAAGGATTTTCAGCACCCTATGGTATGACAACAGCCGAACAGCGTCACCCTGAATTCCGCACGCACGGTGTGGGAAAATGCGAATGGGACGGTGCCGTATGGCCTTTTGCCACATCACAGGTTCTGACTGCCATGGCGAATTTTATGGACAATCATCCACAAAAAGTAACAAACGACAGCGTGTATTTCAGTCAGTTGGAAAAACTGGTTCAATCGCAATATCACCGGGGATTACCTTATGTTGGCGAATATTTGGATGAAGTGACCGGCTACTGGCTCAAAGGTGATCAGGAACGCAGTCGTTATTACAATCATTCTACGTTCAATGATTTAATAATAACCGGATTAATTGGTTTACGTCCGCGCACGGATAATACCATTGAAGTGAACCCATTGTTACCAGCCGGCAAGTGGAATTGGTTCTGTCTGGATAATGTGCGCTATCACAATCATAATCTGAGTATTGTTTGGGACAAAGATGGTAGCCGGTATCATGTTGGCAAAGGATTACGTATATTTGTTGATGGAAAAGAAGTCGGTCATACTGATACTTTAACAAAAATGATTTGTCCTAATGTTTTGTAATAAAACGATGAAAAAATATTTTTCCTTATTTTTCCTTCTGAGTTTTTCAATAGCTTCTCAAGCAATTGAACTAACAAAACTTACCTGCGAGTTTCAAACGTCCCCATTGGCTGTGAACACTCTCCAACCCCGCTTCGGCTGGCAAATGATTTCCGACAAAAACGGAACAATGCAAGCCGCTTATGAGCTGGAAATAAAAGGGGAAAATTCTGAGTGGAACAGTAAAAAGATCAACTCAGATAAAAGTCAATTGGTAAAATGCAGTGGAAATCAATTAAAATCAGGTGAAAAATACAGTTGGCGTGTTCGGGTTTGGAACGAAGACAATGAAGCTTCGAAATGGAGTGATTGGAGTGAATTCCGAATCTCACCACTAACCCCTTTCCTTGAGGAGAGAGCAAAGTGGATTGGTGCCATTCGTTCTGACAGCGCCCGGATTCCGGTCGGGAAACGATTTCTCAGTTGGGATATGGGAACACCTGAATACAAAGCCGTTTGGAAAAATA
>JAQTOL010000330.1 GCA_028748945.1 Paludibacter sp. | reverse complement strand
GTATAGTATTTATTTTTATAGGACTGTTTGCCGTAGCTTTTCTGTCATTCAAAAGTGCCGGTAAGGTCAATATTTGGATGATTGGTGATTCGACTATGGCAAACAAAAAGCCGGAGGCTGCTCCCGCAACCGGTTGGGGTATGGTGATGAACGAATTTGTGACCAAAGATGCTGTCGTTCATAATCATGCGTTGAATGGTCGCAGTTCTAAAAGTTTCCTGAACGAAGGTCGTTGGAAAGAAGTTTATGACAGCATTCAACCGGGCGATTATGTGATTATCCAGTTCGGACATAATGACGAAAAACCCAATCCAAAATTACATACAGATCCTGCGACAACATATAAGGAGCTGATAAAGAAATATATTGACGAAACACGTGCAAAAGCTGCAAATCCGATTGTCTGTTCCTCCATAGTTCGCCGGCATTTTGATGAAAATGGAAACCTGAAACAAACCCACGGTGATTATATAAAAGCAGCTCAGGAAATTGCCCGGGAAACAAATACTCCTTATGTTGATATGGAAGCATTGACCCGAAAATTTGTAGCGGAACTCGGACCCGAAAAATCAAAATCAATTTATCTTTTTTGTAAACCGGGGGAATATCCAAACCGCAAAAACGGAGTGCAGGATTCTACTCATTTGAATACTTTTGGTGCAGGTCAGGTTGCCGGATTGTTTGTGAATGATGTGAAGAAACAAAAACTGTCTCTGGGTGGATTTTTGAAATAAAAGGAATTTGTTAACTATACGAATAAAATGAGAATGAAATTGTTCGTTTTTCTGTGCCTCAGTGTATCCCTTCTGACATTTGGGAGCACAAACGCACAGAAAAAAAAGTATGAAGCCATTCATAGTGGAATTGCCTTGTTTGATCAATTCAACAAAGAGGTCAATGCCCATGGTTCATGTATAGTAAAGGAAGGAGACTTATTTTATCTTTTCGGAGAATTTCATACGGATACCAGCAACGTGTTTAATGGTTTTAGCTGTTATTCTTCGCCGGACTTAATGAACTGGAAGTTCGAAAAAATGGTATTACCGGTACAATCAGACGGATTGTTAGGCCCAAACCGAATCGGAGAACGTGTGAAGGTAATGAAATGCCCTGCAACCGGAGAATTTGTGATGTATATGCATACCGACGATATCAGGTATAATGATCCTCATGTAGGATTCGCGACTTGTAAAACCATAAACGGAGATTATCAGTTTCAGGGTGAATTGTTGTTGAATGGAAAATATATCCGGAAATGGGATTTGGGAACTTTTCAGGATACAGATGGCAAAGGTTATTTACTTACTCACAGTGGATTTATATATGAATTAGCTTCCGGTTATAAATCAGTTAAACGTATCGTGACCTCTGAAAAGCTGGATGGGGAGTCGCCCGCTATGTTTAAAAGTAATGGTGTTTATTTCTGGTTGTTTTCCCACCGGACCAGTTGGGAGCGAAATGATAACTTTTACCTCACAGCCACTTCGTTAGAAGGGCCATGGACAAACAAAGGACTTTTTGCACCCGAAGGTACATTGACCTGGAATTCGCAGACTTCATTTGTACTGCCTATAGCCAACAAAAAGGATACGCTATTCATGTTTATGGGCGACCGTTGGTCATATCCCCTGCAAGGTTCGGCGGCGACATATGTATGGCAACCGATCAGGGTGAAAGGTGATAAAATGTCAATTCCGGATTATCAGGAAAATTGGAAGGTGAATTTGGCTAATGTGAAATGGAGTCCGGTTGAAACGAACGCGAAATCGATTAAAGCAAGTGCCACAATTAAAACGGGCGATTGGAAACAGGAAAACGGTAAAATTCGTGCGAAACAAAAAGGTTCGGTCATTTTGTTCCCTTTCCGGGGACGACAGGTTGGCCTAAAAGCACTTTCGAATCCCACAAGCGGCTATGCAAAGGTTGTTATTCGAAACAAAAAGGGTGACGAAATTATCAGTACCATTGTCGATTTTTATAGCAAATATGAATACTCATCCCTAAAGTTTTTAAGTCCGGTTTTGGATTATTACAGTTACGTACTGAGTATTGAGGTACTGGGTGAGCATCCGAAATGGAGTGATAAGCGATTCTTCAATTATGGCAGCACAGATGATTATGTGGATATTGAGGATGTTTTTTTAGTAGAAAAAAAAAAGTGATGAAGAGAAATTTTATAAACCCCAATTATTTGTCTATGAAAAACACAGTTGTCACTCTGATATTATTGATATCAGTAAGCTTATTTTCCTTTGTGAAAGGAGAAAGCCCGATTGCAACAACCGAAATAACAGTCAAAGCTCCTTTTAAAATGCCGGTTATTAAAGTGCCCGATTTTAAAAATTGTAAGAAATTATCCATTGTTGATTTTGGAGCTGTTTCCGGGGATAAAGATAAAACCACTCAGGCAATTGCCCGGGCCATTGACGAAGCCAATAAAATAGGAGGTGGTACGGTTGTTATACCCAATGGTGAATGGCTTACCGGACAGGTTCATTTGAAAAGCAATGTCAATCTGCATTTGATGAAAGGAGCTGTGCTGCTTTTTTCAGAAAATCCTGCTGATTATCTGCCTGCCGTTCATTCAAGTTGGGAAGGATTGGAATGTTACAACTATTCCCCGTTGATTTATGCTTATCAGTGTAAAAACATTGCCATTACCGGACAAGGTGAAATAAAAGCCAAACTGGATGTTTGGAAAGACTGGTATGCCCGTCCCCGTGCTCACATGAACAGTCTGAAAAGATTGTATTATTTATCCATCGATAATGTGCCTGTTCAGGAGCGCATGATGGTGAATGACTCTGCCCATCTTCGTCCACAGTTTATTCAGATTAACCGTTGCGAAAATGTTTTGTTGGACGGTTTCAGGATTACAAACAGTCCATTTTGGACGGTTCATCTTTATCTTTCAAAAGATATTGTGGTCCGTAATTTAAACATTTATGCACACGGGCACAATAATGACGGTTTAGACCCGGAAATGAGTCAAAACGTCTTGGTTGAGAATTGTGTTTTTGATCAGGGAGACGATGCCATTGCGGTTAAATCGGGACGAAATCCGGAAGGTTGGCGTTCTAAAACACCGTCTAAAAATATTGTTATTCGGGATTGCTTTGTGAAAAACGGTCATCAGCTTTTGGCCATAGGAAGTGAATTATCGGGTGGAATTGAAAATGTTTTTGTCAACAATTGTACCGTTGCTGACAGTGCTAAAATGTTTCATTTGGTATTTATTAAAACCAATGAACGGATGGGCGGATATGTAAAAAATATATACGTAAGCAATATAAAAGCCGGAAAGGTTGACAATGGAATTCTTGGAATTGAAACCGATGTCTTGTATCAGTGGAAAGATCTGGTGCCGACAATTGAACGAAGGCTAACCCCAATAAAAGATATCTATCTCGAAAACATAAAAGCTAAAAACGTAAAGTTCATTTCCCGAATTTTAGGCCAGAAGGACCTGCCCGTTGAAAATGTATTTCTAAAGAATGTTTCAGCTGATTCTGTTCATGGTGAAAAACATATTCATAAAAATGTTCTCAATTTTAATGATAAAGATTAATTCTAAAAATTTCAATAATCCCGAAAATATGAAAAACAGACTTGCAATAACCTTCCTGATTATAGGTTTATCATTTGCAAACCAGACTAATGCTCAGATTGGTAAACGGTTTCCTTCTGAAAAGAAAATAATAACCGATCCGGTAACCGGAAATAAACTGATTTTTCTGACGAGTAAGCCCGCAGGCGATTCGAAGATTTACCAGACGCACAATCAGTGGACTTCCGATGGCAAATGGATTATTTTTCGTTCCGGAAGAGTTAAAGGGGAAGCCATGGCTGTGAATGAAAAAACAGGGGTTATGGTTCAGGTAAGCGAAGGTGGTTATTTCGGCATGCTGAATGTTGCCCGCAAATCGATGAAACTTTACTTTATGAGACGGTTGGGAAACGATTCAATTCGTGGTTCGTTGGCTATTGTTGAGGTTGATTTGGCCAAATTGTTTGCCGACAGTGAAGCCGGAAAATTGAAACCTGAGTCTGCCTATCAGCGGATTTGTGGCATAACTCCTCCCGAACTTCAGGCTGGTGGCGATATGGCTTTGGATGGCGGTGAACAGTGGGTTTGGTTTCGGGTAGGGAAGGAGCAGGCATTGAAACACTTAGCTCCGGGGACTAAAATTGAACCTGATTTTGGTCCGCGTCATATGGGAGCAGGACCTGCAGGAATTGCAGGAATGAATGTGAAAACCGGCGAAATAAAATATGTGGTTTCTGTTCCCTTT
>JAQTOL010000329.1 GCA_028748945.1 Paludibacter sp. | reverse complement strand
TTGGTGTCTTTGTCATAATACCGATATTTGGGCCATGAGTAATCCTGTCGGTGAGGCAGGTCAGGGCGATCCGTCGTGGGCTTGCTGGAACATGGGTGGAGCCTGGATAAGTACTCATTTATGGGACCATTATCAGTTTACACATGACAATGATTTTCTGAAAAGTAAAGCTTATCCTCTTATGAAAGGTGCTGCGGAATTTTGTCTGGAATGGTTGGTGGAAGATGAAAATGGAAATCTGATTACTTCCCCATCCACTTCGCCTGAAAATAAATATATTACTCCGGATGGTTATAAAGGAGCCACTTTGTACGGTGGTACGGCAGATCTGGCTATGATCCGGGAATGTTTTTTACAAACTGTTGAGGCTTCAAAAATATTAAATACTGATGAGGAGTTTCGTGGAAAACTGGAACAAGCTTTGGACCGCATGCATCCCTATAAAATAGGTAAAAAAGGAAATCTTCAGGAATGGTATTACGACTGGGAAGATGTAGATCCTCAACACCGTCATCAGTCACATCTTTTTGGACTATTCCCCGGAAATCAGATTACACCTGACAAGACTCCCGCTCTGGCCGATGCCTGCAGAAGAACACTGGAAATTAAAGGTGATGAAACTACCGGTTGGTCGAAAGGCTGGCGAATCAATCTTTGGGCACGATTATATGATGGAAATCATGCTTATAAAATGTATCGTGAATTACTGAAATATGTCGATCCGGACAAATACGAAGGACCCGATAAACAATCGGGTGGAGGAACTTATCCGAATCTGTTTGATGCACATCCACCTTTCCAGATTGACGGAAATTTTGGTGGAACTGCAGCTGTAGTTGAAATGTTGCTTCAATCAAATGAATCGGAAATCCGTTTGCTTCCGGCCTTACCCGATGCCTGGGATAAGGGATCGGTATCAGGAATAAAGGCGCGTGGAAATTTTGAAATTGGAATGAGTTGGGAGGCAAATCAACTTCAGGAAGCAACTGTAAAATCATTCAGTGGGTTAAGCTGTAAAATAATAACCAATGTGCCGGTTCAATTATCCGAAACGAACATCGTTTCGGTTCAACAGCCGGATGGGAAATTTGAAATTTCATTTGACACAAAAGTGAATTCAATCTATCAATTGAAAGCTGTTCCTGTTGAGAAAAATTATGTTTTTGCTTATTTTAAAAATAATGGACAAGATGGATTGCATTTAGCCGGAAGTCATGATGGATTGAACTGGACGGCATTTAAAAATGATCAGTCTTTTTTAGTACCAACTGTAGCAAATGACAAATTGATGCGTGATCCTTGTATTATTCATGGTTTGGATGGAAGGTTCCACATGGTTTGGACGGTCAGTTGGGCGGATAAAGGAATTGGATATGCCAGTTCCGATGATTTGATTCATTGGTCGGAGCAACAATTTATCCCTGTTATGGCGAAGGAAGACAGCGCCCGAAATTGCTGGGCCCCCGAAATAACTGTTGACCCGGTTTCAAAAACGTATATGATTTATTGGGCAACAACCATCAAAGGAAGATTCCCTGAAACATTTTCGACCCTTGATAATGGTTATAACCACCGTATCTATTATGTAACAACGAAGGATTTTAAAACATATAGTGAAACGAAATTGCTTTATGATCCCGGTTTTAATGTAATTGATGCAACTATTGTGCGTGTTGGCTCCCGGTATGTGATGTTTTTGAAAGATGAAACCCGTGAACCCGCTCAGAAAAATTTGAAAATTGCCTATTCCGATCATCTCACCGGACCGTACTCAAACGCAAGTGCTCCTATAACAGGAAAGTATTGGGCGGAAGGACCGACAACAGAGAAAGTAAATAACCGTTGGATCGTGTATTTTGATAAATACCGCGATCATAAATACGGTGCGATAACTTCTTCCGATATGAAAAACTGGACGGATATTTCCGATAAAATCTCCGTGCCATCGGGACTTCGACACGGGACGATTTTTACAGTTGAAAGTTCAGTTTTCAACATGCTTTCAAATCAATAATGTAAACAAACAGCCTGTGGCTTTGTTATGAATTACACTTGTTTTGAAATTCTATAAAATTATCTTCCGGTTTGAAATTTGTCAATTTCTAAAAGATCATATTATCAGATTTCAAAATAATCAATTCATTGAAACATTAAGTTTCAACGGATTGATTATTGATTTTAATATTTGAAATAGAGTAGTATGCAATTATTGAATGTTTTTTATTCCTATCTGAATTTAGGGTTTCATCATATTGTCGATATAAATGGATTTGATCATCTCTTATTTATTATTACTTTATGTGCAGTTTATGAGATGACCGAATGGCGAAAAGTAGCCGTTGTAATAACTGCTTTTACTTTGGGTCATTCTGTGACGCTGGCTCTTGCTTCGCTTAAAATTATATTGCCGAACCGTTATATCATTGAACTTCTGATTCCGGTGACCATTTTAATCAGCGGGATTTTTAATTTATTCTCAATCAATGGGAAGCTCAAAAAAACAAAATTGCTTGCAAAATACCTCATGGCTCTTTTCTTTGGATTGATTCATGGAATGAGTTTTTCCAACTTCTTTACCGATTTGATGGGCGATTCTACGCGAATTATTTTTCCCTTGTTTTCATTCAATGTAGGTATCGAAGTTGGTCAGCTACTGGTTCTTTTCATATACTATTCTGTTGTCTATTTATTTTATAAGTTTGCAAAAGTCTCTTATCAAAAAATAGCTTTTTTCTTTTCTGCTTTGGGGATATTAGTATCCATCTTTCTCATTTTTTACAGAATCTAAAATAAAATGTATGTCAAAATTATTCCCAAATAAAATTCTGTTATTACTGTTTTCCATTTTTGTCATTCAGCAAGTATATCCGCATCCGATGGGACTGACTTTTTCGAATCTGAATTATTCAAAAGGTGTCCTGTCATTGTCAACGCGAATTTTTTATGCCGATTTTTATTACGAATTCCAGAAAACAGCAACGAATAAGAATAAGGACTATGTTAAATCAGGCATTGATAACACCGACAAAAAAGACCTTGTGAAGTATTTCAAAAAGAATATCAGAATTTGGTCTGATAATAAAGAAGTGCATTTTGATACCATCAGTTTTGCTTTTGAAAGACATGAAGAAGATGCCTATATTTTCGTTGTAAAGTTTAAAGGGAAGGCAAAAATTCAGGTTGGATCAAAGATTAAAATTCTTTATTCGGTTTTGCTTACGACTATTGGTGGTCAAAAACAGATCATAAATGTTTTTTTGAAAGACGGGGATGTACCATCTCATGGAATTATAACACTCGATAAAGCGACTCCATTCATTGAATTTATTAATAATTGAGTGTACCTTGAAACATTAGTTTGAATGATTTTCTATTTTGGTTTATTCAAAGATACTCTTACTTTGTAAGCTGGAAATTCACCGCATTTAATGATATTCTTAAATTGATAGAAATGAAAAAAAATACTCCCGTCATTTTATTATTGTTTTTAATTTTTCTTTCAGGAAATCTTTTAGCTCAACGGCAACTCGAGAAACTAAACCGGGGTTTGGTCGCAGTTAAAACTTCCTCCAGTCAGATTTTTTTATCCTGGCGCGTTTTAGGGTCTGATCCCGATAATGTTGCTTTTAATTTGTATCGCGATGGAGTAAAATTAAATGCTACACCAATAACTACTGCCACAAACTATACCGATCCAACAGCTTCGGCAACTACCTATACGGTAAAAACGGTTATCGATAATGTTGAAACAGGTGAAACAAATTCTGCATCTGTCTGGTCAACTAATTATCTGGAAATTCCAATGAATGTACCGGCAGCTATGACAATGCCGGACGGATCAACTTGTACATATTCTCCAAACGATTGCAGTGTGGGCGATGTTGACGGAGATGGAGAATTTGAATTGGTTGTGAAATGGGAACCCAGCAATGCAAAAGATAATTCCCAGTCAGGTTATACTGGCGATGTCTATCTTGATGTTTATAAACTGAACGGTTCTCAACTTTGTCGTATCGATTTAGGGAAAAATATACGTGCTGGTGCACATTATACCGACTTCGAAGTGGATGATTTCGATGGTGATGGTAAAGCCGAAATAATTTGTAAAACAGCTCCGGGAACTAAAGATGGTTTAGGAAACTTCCTGAGTAAAGGTCCGGCGGCTTCCGATAATGATGCGGCCGATTATAGAACACAATACGGTTATATTTTAAGTGGTCCGGAATACCTTACTTGCTTCAGTGGTCTTACCGGTGAAGAACTTTCAACTGTAAATTATGTTCCGGCACGTGGAACGGTA
>JAQTOL010000328.1 GCA_028748945.1 Paludibacter sp. | reverse complement strand
GAAGGCAGACCTGACTTCAGAGTAAACTTCATTTACAAAACACTTCTTGGAATCAAAGAGAGCCTTGAAAAAATTGGTTCCAGCATCTATATTGCTCATGGCCGACCGCTGGATGTATTCAAAAATCTTGCTGAAGAGTTTCACATTTGTAGTGTTTATACCAACCGCGATTATGAACCTTATTCAGTTTTTCGCGATTTGCATGTTGAAAGATTCCTGAAAATAAATAAGATAGAATATTATTCCTACAAGGATCACGTCCTTTTTGAAAAAGACGAATTGGTAAAGGATGATGGTAAACCCTACACTGTTTTTACACCCTACAAGAATAAATTTCTCGAGAAATTTAATATGGAGATGGTTCGCCCATTAAGTACCAACCAGTATTTTCACAACTTTATCCGAATAAAACCTCTGTCGTTAATGAGTATTGAAATGCTCGGATTTGAGTCGGTTAATGTGCATTTTCCCTCCAGATCCCTATCTCAGGCCTTGTTGGAGGGGTATGCTGCTAACCGGGATTTTCCTGCCCGAAATGGCACCTCAAAGTTGAGTGTTCATCTTCGTTTCGGCACAATCAGTATACGCAAAGTTACGGCTTTGGCTCTTTTGCACTCCGAAACATTCCTGACGGAACTGATCTGGCGTAATTTTTACAGTCAGATACTTTGGTATTTTCCGCATGTGGTAACCCGAGCATTTAAACCTATTTACGACAATATCCGCTGGGAAAATAATCTTGATCATTTTAATGCATGGTGCCAGGGGAAAACTGGTTATCCGATGGTTGATGCGGGTATGCGTGAACTGAATCAAACCGGATTTATGCATAACCGGCTCAGGATGGTGACTGCCAGCTTCCTGTGTAAACACCTGCTCATTGACTGGCGATGGGGAGAAGCCTATTTTGCTGGCAAATTGAATGATTATGAGCTTGCTTCCAATAATGGAGGGTGGCAATGGGCTGCCGGATCAGGATGTGATGCTGCGCCTTATTTCCGAATTTTCAATCCTGAATTGCAGGCAAAAAAATTTGATCCCGATTCAGAGTACATTAAAAGGTGGATTCCTGAATTCGGTACGTCTGATTACCCGGCACCTATTATCGATCATCGTTTTGCCCGTGAAAGGGCTTTGAAAAGATATGCCGAAGGGATGGGGTTTGCAAATGACTGAAACTTCATTCTTTATTTAACTCAATAATTTTTAGGCTATTGTTACGGTTCAGATAACCTTTGATGATTGTTTTGATATCACGGTTGTCGTTATATTTATGTATACAATCATGAAATAATTCAGGATTGTCAAGCGTATTGTCTGTTGATAAAAAGCCAAAACCGACAAACCGGCCATCAGCAATTTTAATGATTGCTTTTTCGTTGGGGGTACGTCCCTGGTCGATTGCAAAGAAATTTGGAGAACGATATTGGAGTGGATGAATTGATTTAGTCACCCGTTGGTTGTAACTATCAGGATGCTCATGCCCTGTACATGCTCCCTGACAATGATGGAGTTGTGTATTAAAGCATCCATCAGAGCTATTGTCGAGATGGCATAATTTTTTACAAAGGGCGTATTTGTCGGCTATATTATGCAGATAATCAATTCCTTCCTGTTGGAAGTGGAATGTAGTCAACGGAATATCTTCCCCCTCAATTTTGTCGATTTTAAGGTGAATATAACCATCTGAATCCTCGAATGAAAATAATCCAAAGTTAAATGCTGATCGTCGCTGACTCCTGTTATAGAGTGGTTTGTGCTTTTTAATTTCAGCCGATTCCAGTAAGAGTGCAACCAGTTCACTGCCGGTCTCTTCCCATGAAATATCTGCGATTCTTTCACGCATTTCGATTGCTTTCTTTGTTTGCGAATTGTTGAAATGGGTCAGAACGCGCTGGTGGATATCTTTACTTTTGCCGATATAGATAATATCTCCTCTTTCATCATAAAAATAGTATACTCCGGTCTTTGCCGGAATAGCCGCAACTTTTTCATCGGCTACCGGATAGGATCGATGGATAAAGAGTGACGATTCAAGAATGTTATTCTGGCTGATCAGAATTTCGAAAAGCTTTGTTGTTGCCAGTGCATCACCAATTGCCCTGTGACGATCGGTAATTTGAATTCCCAAATCGGCACAAATATTTCCGAGTGAATAGGAGCGATGACCGGGAAGCAGTTTCCGACCCAGTTTTACGGTACAAATGGTTTTACGTTTATAGTCGTACCCTAATCGCTTAAACTCTTCTTTTACAAATGAATAATCGAATACTGCATTATGTGCAACGAATGCTCTTCCGGCGGTTAGTTCCACGATTTTTTTTGCTACTTCATAAAATTTGGGGGCATCTGAAACCATTTCGTTCGTTATTCCCGTCAATCGGGTGATATTCCATGGAATATTACACTCTGGATTGATCAGCGTGTTAAAGGTCTCAGTAATTGTGGTTCCGTTGTGAAGGATGATGGCAATTTCAGTGATCTTTCCGAATGATGCACTGGTTCCTGTGGTTTCTATGTCAATGATGGCATACATAATTCACAAAACTAATTATTTTAAAACTGACTTTGTGAAAAAGGAGGGACGAAAAAGAAATAGCAAATACATTTAAAGGATGGGCAAAAAATCTCGGTTTAGAGTTAAATATGATTTTCGATGAAAATTCGGATCATCCGATAAATTTCGATGACACTGTCATTTTTGGGAAGAGAGTCGTAAAGGTGCCTGATATATTGTTTTTTATTTATAATCTGGAAGCTTTTCGTGAAATGAAGGTCGAAGATCCATGACATCTGAAAAATCAAAAAATCATTGAAGGTTACGATATCCGTTTTGTTGGGAATACCTCCTTCTATAATTATTTTGCAAAATGAAGGTGTTACCAAAGATTTATCCGAGAGTTCGAGTTCAAGCGCCATAATGGGTTTGCTCCCTTTTCTGGTAATATATTCAGATGTCGTACGCCAGGTATCAAGTTTATCGGCATCGCGTAATAATTTAATATAGAATAAAATAGCCTCACCTTCCTTTTTTGGCAGATCGGGTTTGTTATGGTTTTTGATAACCTGGATCACAATGTTTTGTGTTAATTCGTCCAGAGACTCAAAAACTGAACTCGTTTTCAGATATTCAATGCTTGCCTCTGCATGATCGGTTATTGTACTCTCAGAGTTTTGGGGGAGGAGGAGCCAGATTCTGCCAACATCGTGAAATTGGGCAACAATTGTTGCCACTAATTTTTCATTATCGCTGAGTTCAAGTGAATCTGCGAGGATCAGGATATTTTCAACGACACGATCGGAATGGGAAGTGATTTTCTCAATCAATTGATTTGAGCTGAAATTATCAGTTGAGCTGAAATTTAAATCTTTCTTCAGGAATGCTTGTAATGTGGAAATCAACTCATCTGTTACCATACCGAATAGATTTAGGGTGTCTAACAAAGGTAACATTTTTAATTTGAGAAATGTTGAAGCAAGAGAATTTAAAAGTACAAATCGGGAATCTTAACCTTTTATGCGTACTTTTTAGTCACTATTATTTGCAGACCATTTTCTGTTAACGGAATATTACTACTTTTGTAACCGTTTTCAAAGAAGGCCCCATAGTTAAATGGATAGAATGGAGGATTCCGGTTCCTTTGATCTGGGTTCGAATCCCGGTGGGGTCACCAAAAGCTCCGCATCTCTTTATAGATGCGGAGTTTTTTATTGCCTTACCCCAACAGGAAAAAAATGATCGGAATGAGCATTAACATTAGTCTGAAAGAGATTTGGAGTAGGTCGAACAATTGGCCAATTTATAATTGTTTTCAAGTCGCCATAAAAGTGCCAGTTTACCTATCATCATACTAAATCTATTTCAGTTAATATTTTAGCTATTTTTATTGATTTTTTGTATATTTGGCTAATATTTTAACTAAAATGAAATGTATTCTTTAGAATCAACTCCTTTAGAAGTATGTAAGGCATTAGCTGAAAGACATAAATTGTTGCGCAAAAAACTTCGCCTTTCGCAGAAAGAAATGGCTGAACGTTCAGGCGTTTCTTTGGGTAGTCTGAAGCGCTTTGAAAATACAGGTAAAATATCACTGGAAGCTCTTCTTAAACTTGCTCATTTAAGTGGACGACTTAAAGATTTTGATACGATCTTTCAATCCGGTGATGATTTAAATGAGGTTGAAAAGCTTTTCACCAATAAATGAAGGCCATGAAAACAATAAATAAACTATTTGTTTCACTTAGTATTGAGGGTCAAAAGTACGAAGTTGGCGAATTGATACTCGCGAAACAACAGATATACTTT
>JAQTOL010000327.1 GCA_028748945.1 Paludibacter sp. | reverse complement strand
TTAAGTCCTTCTTTCAAACCATAGGTTTTAAAAGTGGGAATTTTGGTTTTTTCATCATAACTTATCAGTTTGTTAAGTCCACCGCCAAAAACACTAACCCAGATTTGAGAATTTGCATCTTTGTATAAAACATAAATATCATTGTCCGAAATATTAGATCCAACCATTTCATTTCGATATATTTCAAAATCAATCTGATCCGGGTCCTTAAAATGACTGTCGAATGACATAAGACCATCGCTTGTTCCGACCCAGATACGTCCCGATTTATCTTCGGTTATATTCCGGACTTCCATGTACAAGCCGTATTTAGGATAGCGAATAAAACTATTAAATTTATTTTTAAATGTAATTTGCCCTTTTGATTGATCAATGAGATTTAACCCACCACCAAACAGCGCTACCCAGATCCGGTTACGGCTGTCCTGGAAAGTGTAGTAAACATCGTTCCCGCTGATTGAAGATGGATTTCTTTCATCGTAAACAAAACGAGTGAAACTATAACCCAGGGGAGACCCACTGTTTAATTCGGCTCTCACTAGTCCATTGCCTTTCGTGGAAAACCAGAGATTTCCTTTCCTGTCTTCCATGATATGGTATACATTTCCAATAGAATAATTTTTATCGGAAAAAATCTTTTTCGTATTTCCGTTTCTATCAAGTTGATAGACTTCGGCCTGCCGGTTTGCTACCCATATATCACCATTCCTGGCCTGAAACATGGTTTTTACTGCGTAATCATTTTTTAATGAACGGCCAGTGCCAGGAAGTTGGAAAAGATTAAACTGTTGTTTTGGAAAACTGATACTGAAAATACCATTTCCGGTTGAAGTGAGCCAGAGTATGTTATCTTTGTCCAGGAGAATATCGAAAAATAGTTTTTTCTCACCGTTTTGTAACAATTCCTTTTGTTCATTGAGCAGGCTGATTGTTGCCTGTGAACGATCGAAATGAGCTACATCGCCTGAGCTTGTGAGAAAAAACATACCCAGTTCCTTTCCGTCCTGAAATTTTAATGCTTTATTTACTTTGCCGGTGGGCAAAGTGAAGTGTTTGACCGATTTATTAAACGGATCGTAATAAATCAGTAATGACTGATTTAACTCAACCCATAATTTGTCATAACTGTCGACATAAGAACAACTGACAATAAAATTCCCGGAAAAAGGAATAACTCTTGCAAAATCGGATGTTTGATCATTATATTCATATATGCCTTTGTTACTTATCGAAATAAAAAATGTTTTTCCGTTGGAACTGATGATATCTTGTATTGAGTTAGTACCCGGCAACAGCGTTTTCTTTATTATAGCCCCATTGCTATAATCAATTTTATAAATACTCCCTTTACTATCGCCGAGCCAAAGCATTTTATCATACAAAAATGCGCAGGTAAACTCTTGTTTCGATGTTGGATCTATTTTTTTTAGTACAAAATCGGAAGGTTTCGATTTTAATATATCCCCTTTTTTACAGGAAATTATTTTATAGTCTAATCCGATCCAGTTAATGTAATTTTTATCTTCATTTAGAAGATTATTCATCAATTTATGCTCTCTGGTACTCTGGGAATCGTATAAAAGGTTTACTTTCATTTTCCCGTTTCCTTCAGAACTTGCTTGTAATAAATCTTTGTCTTTAGTCAGGAGTAACAGATCACCTGACTCCGTTTTCTGTATTTTTATTATCTTGGGACTAACAGACTTAGGGCTGACAGAATAATTCTTTTTTATCTCGTTAAACACATCGTAATAATGTTCGTTTTTTTTATCGAAGAGATATAATTTGTGATCAATGGTTTTCACCCACAGGTTACTATCATTTGCTTCAATAATTACCTGAACTTTATTGGGTGGAATATCCGTGAAATAATCATTTCTGTTATTATATGTTTTAAACTTTACGCCATCAAAACTTGTCAATCCATACCAGGTTCCAAACCACATTAATCCGTCTGT
Organism: Paludibacter sp.; assembly: GCA_028748945.1. Taxonomy (GTDB): domain Bacteria; phylum Bacteroidota; class Bacteroidia; order Bacteroidales; family Paludibacteraceae; genus Paludibacter. Next base: position 2,355 of record JAQTOL010000327.1, on the reverse strand, counting down.
ATCTTTCATCGCACAATGTACCGTATTGTGTGGCAAGCCATCTTCGATGGTGTAATCTCTGACAATCATTGATTTATAACAAAATCCCGATTGAGAGACAATTACGATAAAAATGACAAGGATAAAAAACTTTTTCATGGATAAAATGACAGGAAATATTTGTTTATCACTAAATAATAAACAAAAGTATAAAAACTATTTCTATAAAACGGTTGGGGACCAATAAATTATTATAACACAATGTTATAATCAGTTGTTTTGTCAAAAGGTTGAAAACTGAAATTTACTTAGAAAATTTTCTCCCATGGATTATCACTTCGAAAAGGAACAGCCGGTAGGCCTTCTTTATTGATAAAATTGGATCGGGCGGCCTCGTTCCAACCAAAACGGACAGTGACCGGTTGTAGAACATCAGGAGAAGAGACAATCACTTTATTTCCTTTAATCACAGCGCTTGCAGGGATAAATTTACCATCGGAGCCAGCAATAGAGAACCATGTTAACGGTTTTCCGTCGCGACTTGCCAGTCCGCTGCCTGTATTTGTAAAAGTGACTTCAATCTTCCCGTTTACAATTTTCATTCGGTTGTAAGTAGGACCTGAACAAACAACATTTTTTTGATCGTAGGCATTATGAAGTGCGACTAAGCTCAACCGGCGCCCAACCTCCCATTTATAGCCGGGATGCAGATCAACAATGCTATCAACCAGATCGGTAATAGTAACCATTCCTGTGTTTGGCAAATGTAATGCGAGTGCCTGCGACTCCCAGAATTCAGGTAAATTTTCGGGAGTATGAGGACGAACATCTTTAGAAGCAGAATAATTGAAAGGTGCAATTTGTACAAAATAAAAAGGCAGATTATTATTCCCCCAATCGCTGCGCCAGCTTTCAATCAATGTTTTAAACTTGTAGGCATAACGTATATTTTCATTCAGGAAACAATTCGATTCTCCCTGATACCAAAGGAATCCTTTAATTGGAAAAGGAATCAATGGTTGAATCATCGTATCGTAAAATTTACCCGGATCACCTCCATCAGCCGAAAGTTTTTCCAATACTTTCCCGTTTTTCATTTTTGGAGCAGTATCCAGTTTACCGGCTTCAATCCAGGGTTCGATGCGACTTCCGGGTACAGCCGACGAAATCATGCCGATGGGGATATGCAATTTCGCGTACAATTCTTTCGCAAAAAAATAGCCGACAGCCGAAAAATCAACCAGCGGACGACCCATGGCTGTGTCCCAACCGGCATGGGTGGCATCGGGCGACATATATTTACGTCGAACCAGAAAAATCCGAATATTGGTATTGTTTGCATTATTCAAGTCATCTTCAGGTGGCTTATATCCTTTTGTTTTCGACTTGTAATCACTATATTTCCGCATGGCATACTCCATATTCGACTGACCGGAACAAAGCCAGACTTCACCAACCAGAATATTTTGTAGTACAATTGTATTTGTTCCCTTAATCGTCATTTCGCGGGGAACCGCCGAAGCTTCCATTGGATTGAGCTTCACCATCCACTTTCCCGAATCATTCGCGAGAACGGTTTTACTCTGTCCTTCAAAAGTAACGGTAATCTTTTCGCCTTTATCCGCCGTTCCCCAAATTGGAACCGACTTCAGCCGTTGTAGTACCATGTTATGGCCGAGAATTTTGGGGAGGCTAACTACAGCATTGAGACTTGAAGAGAATTCCAATAAAATGATGAGAGTTAGTAATGAGTGTTTTTTGAAAATCATGATTTTGAATTAGAAGAGAAAGAAACCCCTCCGCTTCGCTCGTCCTCTTACAAAAGGGGACAGCGAAACATAGGGAGGTTTACTGATTTCAAAGAAATTTGAGAAAGTTACTTATACTATTTTGTATGTTTTTCACCGAAATCGGTCTGTTGTTTTTCCACTTCATCCAGTAATTTTTGTTTCTGTTCGTCGGTAAACTGAAGTTTTTTCGAAGTAGAATTTTCAATTTGATTCGCGATTACCTGATGTTGTTCTATAAAATTAAAAGGCAAATCGGTGGCTACACTTTCAAATTCGATTTCGGCAGAAGTCGGAGCTTGAGTTCCTTCAAATTGTACACGTGCTTTCACTTTAATTTTTCCGGGTTTATTGGTTGAACGAATCAGCACCGGCGCAGAGCCCCATTCCACGGCACGAGGATTTGCATTTATACTTTCATCACCAATAATTTCGCCTTCGCCTTCAACTGAAAAAACAATATTGTCTTTTGCCAGCCTGCGCACATTGCCATTATCGTCTGTAATTTCGGCTATCACAATTATAAAATCCGAACCATCGGCTGTCAGTGGTTTTCCCAGACTATCAATTGATAATCGAATTTTTGTCG
>JAQTOL010000326.1 GCA_028748945.1 Paludibacter sp. | reverse complement strand
CAATATTTTGTGCTAAAAGTGGTCCTAACCCCGAAATATAGGTCAATAAATGCTTACTCGCCGTGTTGAGGTTCACTCCTACCCGATTCACAGCATTTTCAACCGTTTGGTCCAACGCTTTTTTCAGTTGGTTTTGATCGACATCGTGCTGATATTGTCCGACTCCAATGGATTTCGGATCGATTTTTACCAATTCAGCCAACGGATCCATCAACCGGCGTCCTATGGAAACCGCTCCACGAACCGTTACATCATAATCCGGAAACTCATCACGAGCAATTTTTGAAGCAGAATAAATGGATGCACCGTTCTCACTCACGACAAATAGTTTCACTTCACGGTCAAACCGTGTATTTTGAATAAATTGTTCGGTTTCACGTCCGGCAGTTCCATTTCCAATGGCGATGGCCTGAATATCGTAAGATTCCACCATTTTTTGCACTTTTCGCATGGCTAGTGAAGTTTCATTGACAGGCGGATGCGGATATATTGTTTCGTTATGAAGTAATTTTCCCTGAGCATCCAGACAAACAACCTTGCAACCGGTACGAAATCCGGGATCGATTCCCAATACCCTTTTTTGTCCCAACGGGGGAGCCAGCAAAAGTTGACGCAGGTTTTCGGCAAAAACCCGAATAGCTTCTTTATCGGCTTTCGTTTTGCTTTCTGCTGCAAATTCATTTTCGATACTGGGTTTCAACAAACGCTTATACGCATCGGTTATAGCTTCGGCAACTTGTTGTGACGATTCGGTTTCACCTTTTATAAATATCCGGTCAAGTTTTTCCAAACAATGATCATCTTCAGGTGAAATATTTACACGTAAAAAACCTTCAGTTTCTCCCCTGCGCATGGCCAATAACCGATGCGAAGAACAACGTACCAGCTTTTCACTCATCTCGAAATAATCGCGGTATTTCTGTGCTTCTTCGTCTTTTCCTTTAATCAGCTTGGATGAAATAATGGCTTCACGGGCAAAAATCATTCGTATAGAGTTTCGAGCCGCCTCACTTTCATTGATCCATTCGGCCATAATATCCCGGGCACCACTTAATGCATCGTCAACCGATTCAACTTTATCTTTTACAAACTGTTGAGCCATGCTTTCTACTGCATTGCTTTGTTGCTTCATCAGCATCTTAGCAAGCGGTTCCAAACCCTTTTCACGGGCTATTTCAGCCTTTGTACGACGTTTTGGCTTGTATGGCAGATAAATGTCTTCCAATTCGGTAATATCCCAGCAATTGTCAATTCTGACCGTCAATTCTCCGGTCAGTTTACCTTGTTCTTCAATGGACTTCAATACTGCAAGCTTACGCTTTGCTAATTCACACAACTTATCATATTGATCTTTGGTATCACCAAGCTGTACTTCATCCATGCCTTCGGTCATCTCCTTCCGGTAGCGACTGATAAAAGGTATAGTAGCTCCTTCATTGAAGAGTTGAATGGCATTTCTGATTTGTTTGTCTGAAAGTTGAAGTGCTGATGATATAAGCGAAATAAATTTTGATGGAATTGATGTGTTTTCGACTGGCATTTAGAAAAGTTTGAAAGTTTGTGTTAAGTAAAAGTCTTGTCCCCACCATGATAGCCCCGATAGCTATCGGGAGAATTGGGATTTGGGGTCATTTAATGCAAAATTTTATATATCAATTCTTTCAACAGATCACCATCATCGGCACTAGGGTTATCAATACCCTTACTCCGGGCATCCGTTTCACGTATATAAGTAATGATATTCATGGTTTTCCAGGCCCCAAAAGTTTGTGCAGCTTTTTGGTAATCTTTTACAAAATAAGGATTTATCTTTAATTCGGAAGCTACTGCGCCCTGACTTTTATCCGGTAGATAATGATACATCATTAAATCACTGAAATACTTAAACAATTGTGATAATACCAATACCATTGGGTTCGACTTTTTATTATCGGCAAAATAGCGGATAATCCTGTTCGATTTCACAACATCCTTATTCATCAGGGCATTTTGCAATTCAAACACATTGAAATCCTTACTAATTCCAATATTTTGTTCAATTAAGGCCGGAGTTATATGTGATTGATTCGCTGGCTTTGTGAGAATCAGTTTATCCAACTCGTTCACCAGCTTGCTTATATCTGTACCCAAATATTCCGACAACATTTCAACACCTTTTTCATCAATGGCTACATTTTTAGATTTGGCATATTTTGAAATCCACGATCCTATTTCATAATCACGTAGTTTTGTTGATTCGTAAATTACAGCTTGTTTACCGAGTTCCTGAAACCATTTCTTCCTTTTATCCGGTGTTCCGTATTTATAACAAAATACTAACAAAGTAGAATTTAAGGGATTATTGAGATAATATATTAAATCGTCCCAGGTCTTAATCAATTGCGCTTCCTTTACAATCAGCACTTGTTTAGTTCCCATCATTGGATACCGTTTGGCAGCGTTTACAACTGTACTGATTTCCACATCCTTTCCATAGAGAATAGTCTGGTCAAATTCCTTTTCACTTTCGTCCAGTACATTATTTTGAATAAAATCCGAAATTAAATCAATATAATAGGGCTCTTCTCCCATCAAAAAATAAATGGGACGATAGACTTTTTTTCGAAGATCGGTCAGGATTTGTTCGTATGTATTTTCTTGTTTAGCCATAGATAAATACCTCCTCAAAAATCAGGAGTGATTATTCAAAACGTAAATGTTTAACTGTCTTACTATTATTAATTAATGATGAAAGTGATTTTACCCCAATTTTAATATGTTCTTCCACGTAATTTGCCGTAACAGTCTTATCACTTTCCGACGTTTTTATTCCATCTTCGTGTAAAGGCATATCGGAAACCAACAGGAGTGCACCAATAGGAATCCCATTATAAAACCCGGCTGAAAAAAGTGTGGCAGTTTCCATATCAATGGCTATGGCTCTGGTTGTCCGTAAATACTCCTTGAACTTTTCATCGTGCTCCCAAACGCGCCGGTTGGTCGTATAAACTGTTCCTGTCCAGTAGTCTTTTCCAAAGTCACGAATATTCGATGAAACAGCACGTTGCAGGCTAAATGCAGGAAGTGCAGGTATTTCTGGTGGAAAATAATCGTTGGAAGTACCTTCACCACGAATAGCCGCACTGGGAAGTATATAGTCGCCCATTTTATTTTTATCTTTCAACCCTCCACATTTACCAAGAAATAAAACGGCACTGGGATGTATGGCCGATAATATGTCCATAATGATAGCCGCATTCGGACTTCCCATACCAAAATTGATAATTGTAATTCCATTGGCTGAAGCGTTTGGCATATTTCCATCACGACCAATTACCGGTACATTATTCCATTCGGCAAACAATTCAACATAATTATTGAAATTGGTAAGTAATATATGATCTGTGAATTCATCAAGCGGACGCTTGGTATAGCGCGGAAGCCAGTTTTCAACAATTTCTTTTTTGGTTTTCATTTACTCCTGTATTTAATTAGTTTTTGTAACTTCGCATCTTATTATTAAAAAACGACAGTCCTACAAAAAAGTGGAAACAAAAATACTAAAAAATGTTGCAACTTAACCTTCCTGAGTACAATTTTCGAATAAAAAAACGGAATGAAAAACCGTTTATTTTCGATTCACAACGAAAACGCTACGTCACGCTTACTCCCGAAGAGTGGGTTCGACAGCATTTTATTCGTTTCTTAATTGAAGAAAAGGGATTTCCTGCTGCTTATATTGCAGTTGAAAAACAACTGAATTTGAATGGAATGAAGAAACGATGCGATGCAATAATATATAATCAGGAGGCATTTCCAACAATCATAATTGAATTGAAAGCGCCTTCTGTGCCCATATCTCAATCTACTTTCGATCAGGTAGCCGTTTATAATTCCAAATTAAAGGTCAATTTTTTTATGATCAGCAACGGAATTGAGCATTATTGTTGCCGTGTGGACGTGGAAAATGCCCGATTTGTATTTTTACCGGAAATTCCAGATTATTCTTTCTTTTTGAAATAATTTGGTTTCAACTTACTTATAACACTGAATTCCAATAGCTAAATTACATTTCACACATTTGTTCGATAAACAGAAGTATTTTTCATGTACTTCTTTAGGTAAATTATTTCATTTTCATTAAATTTATTCTTAATTACACAAACAACTAATATACAGATAATTATCCATTACAAAATATTGCGTATTTGTTAATTATATATGCAAATAACAATTATTAACTAGCAAATGTCGAATTATATGTTGTATAACATGTAATTTTGCATCGTCAATTAGAAATAAAATTTTAAGTGACAAATCTGATACAAAGAATACCCAGTAAAAA
>JAQTOL010000325.1 GCA_028748945.1 Paludibacter sp. | reverse complement strand
ACTGGGATGCGCTTTGCCAGAAATAATCAATTGTACCGGAAATTCTGAATTTGTCAACAGGCGTAACAAACGCTTTGGATCCTGCAATAATAAATTGGGACGTTTGTAGGTCGCAAAACGTCGTGCAAAACCCAATGTTAATACATTCGGATCAAACAGATGTTTGGCATGTTCTACCACTTCGGGCGAATGTCCCGAACCAAGTAATTGGCGTGAGAGATGTTCGCCGGCAAACCCGATAAGCGTTTTATTTGCATTGAGGCGCATTTCCCAAAGCCGTTCGTCCGAAACCCGACGAATATCTTGTTCCAATGTTTTATTTGTTCCCAACCATCGATCCTTGCCGCAAAATTCCGTCCATATATCGTCTGCATCTTTGGAATCCCAGGTTGGCATATGTACCCCATTCGTAATGTGTCCAACCGGAACTTCATTCGTTGGCCAGTTAGGGAAAAGTGGCTCAAATATATGCCGGCTCACTTCTCCGTGAAGACGACTCACGCCATTGACTGCACCACTTCCGTGAATTGCCAGATAAGCCATATTAAAATTCTCCGATTCATTGGAGGCAGCATTACGACCTAATGCTAACAATTGCTGCGTAGTAATACCTAATTTTTGCACGGCATATTCACCAAGATATTGCAGAATAAGTGAAGAAGGAAAATAATCGAATCCGGCTGCAACAGCAGTATGTGTTGTGAAAAGATTCCCCGCTCTTGTTGCTGCCAGAGCAACATCAAACGATTGTCCGGTTTCAGTCATAAAACTATAAGCACGTTCCAGAATGGCAAACGCAGCATGCCCCTCATTTAAATGACAAACCTCAGGCTGAATACCAAGTGCCTGAAGCAGTCGCCAACCGCCGATGCCAAGCACAATTTCCTGTTTCAGCCGGAGTTCGGTACCGCCACCGTATAATTCACTTGTTATACATCGATGAACGGGAAAATTTGCCGCATCGTTACTATCTAATAAATAAAGTTTGATGCTGCCAATCTGAACCTGCCAGGCACGCAGCCAAAGAGAATAACCCGGAAGGTTAATTTCCAACCGTAACCATTCACCATCGGGTTTCCGCAAAGGGGTGATCGGTAATTGTCCCGGGTCATTAAACGGGAAAAGGGCTTGTTGTTCTCCATTTCTATCAATTTCCTGCCGGAAATATCCCTGTTGATATAAAAGCCCGATGCCAACAACCGGCACACCCAAATCACTGGCGGCTTTGAGTTGATCTCCGGCCACATTACCCAAACCTCCCGAATAGATCGGCAAGGCCTCGCTCAACATAAATTCCATGCTAAAATAGGCAATGCAGGTAAGGGAAGAATCAGGATAATTTTGATGAAACCAGGCCGGACCGGAAATTCTTTGTTCTTTATTTTTTAAAAGTGTATCCACTTTCTTTCGAAAATCAGGGTCGGACATGACTTTCTGAAACTGATCCCGCGATACTGTCTGCAATACAATCCAGGGATTATGAGTGACGTCCCACAAATCCTGATCAAGTTGCCGCCAGACTTCATCTTCAGCATGACTCCATGACCATCGCAGATCGAGTGCCAGTTCAGCAAGGGAATCCAATCCCTCTATGTCGGTTGGCAAGAAACTGTAAACAGGTTTGTGAATTGCTTTTTTTTCTGACATAATTATATATTTTGGATTCAAATACTATTGTTAATATGGGCAGGTTCATCTTCAATGATATATCTACAAAATTTCAATATTAACAATAATTCTTCATGATTTGATATGCGTTAGTAAAGTATCTTACCTTGCTCAATCTGTTCTTCTACTTCTTTTGCCCCCTCAGCATAGAATTTTTCTTCATCCGGGGCTAGCGTGTAGAGTAATCTCAGAAACTCACCGGCATGTACACTTTCCTCATCGGCTATCTCTTTGAGGACTTTTACTGCGAGCTTGTTATCAGTTGATTCAGCAAGTTGCATATACAATTGTGTCGCTTCATACTCTGCAGCTACCATAAAACGGATGGCTCTTACAAGCTCCGCATCGGTCAGCTTTCTATCATGTGCTAACCCTGAAAAGGGTGATCCGAAATCGGGCATAATTTTAATTTGTTTTTTTAGTTTATAATCAATGATTTGTTGTTATTTTTTTTCTATCAGATAACTTCACCCAAATGTTTATAATTGGACTTGATTATTTTAAACACTTCATCGGCACGACCACTTATCATCATTTTTCCTATATAAAAAGCAAAGCCTTTCATTTGGTCAAAATCTATTTTAGGTGGCATAGCAAGTGCATTCGGATCTGTCTGAATGGTAATTAAGGCGGGTCCATCCTGTTGAAAGACTTTTTGTAAAGTTGTTCTTAGCTCTACCGGATTATTAATTGTAACGCCAAACATTCCCATTGCTTCGGCTAGTTTATCAAAGTCCGGATTCAGCATGTCAGTTTCCACATCAGGAATTCCGGCCACTTCCATTTCCAGTTTCACCATACCTAATGACCGGTTATTAAAAAGTACAATCTTCACCGGTAAATTGTATTGAACAATGGTCATCAGGTCGCCCATCATCATGGATAAACCTCCATCGCCACAAAATGCAATTACTTGTTGATCAGGACGTGCAAGAGCAGCACCAATGGCCTGAGGCATAGCATTTGCCATAGAACCATGATTGAAAGAACCTAACATTTTCCGTTCACCGGTACCATCAATGTATCGTGCAGCCCATACGCAACACATGCCGGTGTCGACCGTAAATATGGCATTTTTGGCAGCCAGTTCATTAATTACAGAGGCAACAAATTCAGGATGAATGGCATTTGGTTGTCCCTGATCATTTACATAAGTGAGTAGATATTTCTTAACTTCTTTATAAAACTCCAATTGCCGATCCAGAAAATTGTCATCTTTCTTCTTTTCAATCAGGGGTAGTAGTGCTTGCAAGGTGTCTTTTACATCTCCGCAAAGCCCCATATCCAGTTTAGCTCTTCGCCCAAGGTTTTCGGGTTTAATGTCAATTTGTACAATTTTATTGTCAACAGGCATGAAGGGTGTGTAGGGAAAATCAGTTCCTAATAATATCAGCAACTCACATTCGTGCATACTTTGATAAGCCGATGGAATTCCCAATAATCCGGTGAGACCAACCTCATAGGGATTATCATATTGAATTGCCATTTTGGCTTTATACGAATAAGCCACAGGAGATTTTAATTTTTCTGCCAATTGAATAATTTCGTCGTGCGCTTCCGCAGCACCCAGTCCGCAGTAAACAGTAATTTTTTTGTGCGAGTTTAGCAGTTCGGCAAGTTGTAGCAGTTCATCTTCGGATGGTATGACGACGGGGTTATTCCTGAAAAGTGTTGTAGTTGTTTCAGCTTTAACCGCAGGAAGATTGGTAATATCACCCGGTAATCCAATAACTGCCACACCTTTTTGATGAACGGCATGTTGGAGGGCGGACTGCAACATGCGGGGAAATTGTGTGGGTGTTGAAGCCATTTGGTTATAGCAACTGCAATCGTCAAAAAGCCTGGTGGTATTTGTTTCCTGAAAATAACCGGTACCAAATTCTTTGGTAGAAATGGTCGAAGCAATAGCCAATACTGAAGCCGATGAACGGTGTGCATCGTATAAACCATTGATGAGATGAACATGTCCCGGACCGCTACTGCCGGCACAACAGGCCAGACCATTTAATTGCGCCTCGGCACCTGCTGCAAATGCAGCCGTTTCTTCGTTACGGACATGAATCCATTTGATTTTTCCGTTACGTTGTATTGCTGCATTGACATGATTCAGACTATCTCCGGTAACAGCATAAATTCGTTGAATACCTGCCTCAACCAATGTTTCCACCAGTTGATCCGATACATTTTTACTCATAAGTCAGGTTTTAAGTAATTCAAAATGCATAATTCATAATGCATAATTCATAATGCATAATTCATAATGTATAAATCATAATTCAAACTAAAAGAGATATTTATTAAACATCAACTGAATATTCGATTTCATTCTTTTAGTTCTTCAATTATCTTTCTGCAAAAAGCCGGAAGATCTTTCGGACTTCTACTCGTAATGAATTTGTTGTCCACTACCACTTCTTCATCTTTCCAGTCTGCTCCTGCATTTATCAAATCTGTTTTAATCGATTTATATGATGTCATCTGTTTCCCTTTTAAAAATCCGGTTTCTATTAATATCGAACCGGCATGGCAAATGGCCGCAATCGGTTTCCCCTGTTCAAAAAATTTCAGCTGCAAATTTTACGGCCGATTCATTTGCTCTTAATAAATCGGTATTCAGCACACCACCAGGCAATAACAACATGTCATAATCAGTTGAAATTGCATT
>JAQTOL010000324.1 GCA_028748945.1 Paludibacter sp. | reverse complement strand
TCCCAAGAAACAAACTCCGGTTAAAAGGGTATGGATTATTGCCTTAACTTTGTTTTCATTTACAAAACTTGCTCGAAATTATAAATCATACCGAATAAATTACTAACAGAAATCCCCGACACATTGTATCGGGGATTTTTAAGTATAATAGATATTAACATTATTGAATTCTAACCGGAATCACACTTAATTTATCAGTTCTTTCATAATCAGTGTCATAAGAGGCTGAACGGAATTACCAATCTGCTGTACTTCTTCATGACTGACCTCTACAATTTTGCCGGGAACGCCCAGGTCGGTTATTATGGAAATACCAAAGCACCGTATTCCGGCATGATTTGCCACAATAACTTCCGGTACAGTACTCATACCAACCGCATCGCCACCAATGGCACGGAAATAGCGGTATTCGGCCGGAGTTTCAAATGTTGGTCCGGTGGTACCGACATAAACACCTTCCACTACTTTTATTTTATGTTTTGCAGCAATTTGTCTGGCTTTTTCAATTAAGTCCTTCGAATATGCTTCACTCATATCGGGGAATCGGGTTCCCAATTCCGTAAAATTTTTGCCCCGCAAAGGGTGTTCAGGAAAAAGATTAATATGATCAGTAATAATCATCAAATCACCGATTTCGAAATTTGGATCTACCCCGCCCGAAGCATTGGAGACGAGCAAAGTGTCAATTCCAAGTGCTTTCATCACCCGTACAGGGAACGTGACATCTTTCATATCATAACCTTCGTAGTAATGAAAACGGCCTTGCATTGCCAATACATCCACATTCCCAAGTTTGCCGACAATCAGTTTCCCACTATGTCCTTCGACAGTAGAAACAGGAAAATTAGGAATGGTTTGGTATGGAATTTCGGTTTTATCTGTAATTTGAGTCACTAAATTCCCCAGACCCGTACCTAAAATAATCCCTGTCCTGGGATGAGTTGAGATTTTAGAACGAAGGAAATCAGCGGTTTCTTGAATTTTCTGCAACATAATTTTTTATTTTTTGGATGAAACTATCATCCTGGTTATTTAGTATTTTTACTTTTATGGGCAATGCAAATGTAAGCGGCTTCAACGATTCAGGGAATAAAGGATTCAACAGCAAACGTGCTGCATCTTTTTCAGTTACCAACAAAATTTTTTCCAATGCAGTAAGTGAATTGAATTTCTTGCTTATTAAATTGAAATCTTTCGGATTGAAAGCATGGTGATCGGGAAAAAATAATGATTCAATATTATCAGTGAATTTCTTAAGATAATCTACTATCGGTTGAGGTGACACAATGCCGGCAACCAGTAAAACCCCCGCGTTATCTCCTTTCAACCTGTCGTATGTCCAGTTTTCTGGTTTTGCTTGAGGAAACAAAGGAATCAGTTCATCGTATTCATAACTTGAAAAAAATAACGATTGATTGGTTTCCGGTTTCAATTCAGTTTCTACCAACCGCATGTCAATCGGTTTCAAATCTGTCGGACATTTGCTTACAATAATGCAATTTGCACGTTTACTGCTACTTTTCCATTCCCGCAATCTGCCATCAGGCAGCATTCTGTCGTTGCAATATAAATTGGAGAAATCGGTCACTAAAATTGAAAATCCGGAACGAATTCTACGATGTTGAAACGCATCATCCAGTACTATGACCTGAAGATCGGGGATTAACTCCAGTAATTTTTGTACTCCGTGAACTCTTTTCTCATCAACAGCAACGGTTATAGCAGGAAATTTTTGAAAAATTTGAAATGACTCGTCACCGATAATCCGATTATCGGATTTTTCATTTGCAAGACGAAATCCTTTTGTATTACGTTTATATCCTCGACTCAGTACCGCCATTTTATACTCTTCCTGCAAAGAGGAAAGAATAAATTCTGTATGCGGGGTTTTACCGGCACCACCAACGGATAAGTTTCCAACGGTAATCGTAGGAATGCTGAAGCCTGTGGATTTCAATAATTCAATATCAAACAACCAATTGCGAAAGGCTGTCACTAGTCCGTAGATCAGTGAAATTGGATAAAGAATAATATGGATATAGTTTTTTCTCAAAGAAAAATGGTTTCCTGAAAAAAGAAACGGAAAGCAAAGATACAAAATTTCTTTATCGGAACAACCAGAAACGATTACAAACCCGCGAATGAGATTTCTCGGGGAGTGTTTGGATTGAGCTCAGATTTTGCAGTACCTTTTCCTTCGGGAAAAGCGAATAGTATTTTTCATGGAACGGGATCGTAACCTTTTCCTCCCCAGGGATGGCAACTGCTAATACGTTTAACCGATAACCATCCCCCTTTGATAATGCCATGTTTTTTTACAGCTTCAATGGTGTATTCCGAACAGGTTGGAGTATAACGGCAACTGGGAGGGAAAAGAGGAGAAATGCTGTATCGATAAAAATATACAGGTAATAAAAATATAAATCGAAGTATTTTTTTCATTTTTGTAATATGAAATAAATCTGTCGAAAAAGTGAACTACTGGTTGTCCGGTAAGTCAACTTTGTCGGGTGATTGAAAACTTTCCACTTTCAATAACAATTTATGCAGCGCAACTTTCATCTTTTTTTCGACTGCTTCAAAATTTAATTCATCATCAGAAATATAGTGGAAAGCAATGTGAATCTGAAGATGTTTTTCATGAATCTTTTCAGTCAGAATATGTTTGTTCAGCCGGTAAGCTTCACGCATAAGCCTTTTCAACCGGTTGCGTTTCACAGCTCTCTTAAACCGTTTCTTCGGGACACTTACCATGACACTAAACGGTTCTTTATCCTTTATCGGTTCCAGTAGAAATACCACGCGTAACGGGTATGCAATAAAAGCTTCACCCTGGGTAAATAAGCGGGTGATGCGTTTATCGCCACACAAATGTTCTGATTTGGGAAATGAATAGGTTTTGTCCATGGTAAAAAAACAATCCCAAAAGTACTGAAAATCTTCGATACTTTTGGGATCACACAATTTTTTTGGAAAACAATTTATTTTCTGGTTTTTTTGTTGCTTTCTTTCAGGTAATTTTCCAGGGCCATCGTCATCGATGGAACGCCGGGAAGTGGAGCTTCAATATCAAGTCTTAATCCGGCTTCGCGTATTGCATGAGCAGTAGTGGCTCCGAAACCGCCAATTTGAATATCACCCTGAACAAAATTTGGAAAGTTCTTTAGTAATGAATTGACACCGAGCGGACTAAAAAACAACAACATATCGTAATTGAACTCTTCATTGGAATCAAAATCATTACTGACAGTCTTGTACATAACTGCTTTGTTAATAGGTGTTTTTGATTTTTCGAGAACTGCCATCGTTTCTTCGTTTTGAACATCAGAAGTAATAAATAAATATTTTTCATCCAGATGTTTATTAATTACGGTAACCAGATCGGCTAACTTACCCGTTGGCGAAAAAAATACTTTACGTTTCCGATAATGGATATAACGCTGTAAATACACAGCTACAGATTCCGAAACACAGAAATATTTCATGGTTTCAGGAATTGTGATTCTCATTTCTTCACATAATCTGAAGAAATGGTCAATTCCGTGGCGGGCATTAAATATAATTGCCGTGTAATCCAGAATTGAAATGCGTTGAGTCCTGTATTCTTTTGCATAAATCGGCTCAACTTTGATAAATGGACGAAAAATAATTTTGACATTATACTTTTCACTGATGTCAAAATAGGGCGATTTTTCTGAACTCGGTTTCGGCTGGGAAACAAGTATGTTCTTAATTTTCAATGCTGTATGGTTTAAAATTTAAAACACCTTATACTATCAATTGATACACTTTATATAAAACATATAAGGGTACGAATTCGAGGGTGCAAAGATACAACAATATATAAAAAGAAGTAGCAATTTTATTGAAAAATATTTGAAATAGTTTAATAACGATAAGAATAAGCCCAAGAATACAGACAATTAAGCTAATAATTTCTGTTAAATAGCTCAATGACCCGGCGGCATAGACTTGTAAAATAAGTAAAGGAAATAGTACTATTCCTAAAATTGAAAGTATATTGAAATATGTTTCTTTGGCCATTTTTAAACTGTTAGTATCCAGAAAAGTGAACCCAAGTAAATCGATAATAAGAGATTTGGCACCAAAAAAGAGAGCGGTAATTAGTAGTAAATAACCATATTTCGTGATGGAGGCTTCAGTGGTTGAGCCGTTGAGTGCCAGAAAAGCATATAAACTGTATACTGCTATCGAGAAAAGAATTAAAAAAAAACGAAATCTGAAATCATTTATGGTTGTTTTGCTAAATAAACTTGAGCGTTCTTTTACCTGGAAAAAAGTTTGGACAATCTCTTGTATCATTCCTTTTGAACGTGAA
>JAQTOL010000323.1 GCA_028748945.1 Paludibacter sp. | reverse complement strand
GGTTTTATAACCAAAGCAGTCGGGTTGGATTTCGTTCATCCTTCTGCAATAATTGCTATTAGTCCTCAGGGGTTGATAACCCGCTATTTGTATGGCATCACTTTTCAACCGATTGATGTAAAGATGGCAATTGCCGAGGCCAACAAAGAGCAACCTCGTCCAACCATTCAAAAAGTATTGTTACTTTGTTACAGTTACGATCCTCAGGGACAAAGGTATTCGCTGGATGTAATTAAAATCTCCGGTATCCTGGTTCTGTTTTTCGCACTTGTTTTTGTAATCATATATCTTATTAAACCCAAAAGGAAAAAAGAATAAAGATTAATTTGATTAAAAATTTATTTTATGAAAACAGAAAACAAATGGTTAATGAATTGTAGCAATTCATTAACATCTTTCAAATACATTCAGACTAAAAATATTGTTTTAAAATTGACACTGGTTTTGTTTGTTTTCGTTGAACCATTCGGTGTTTTAAAAGCTTTGCCCAGTTATGCCCGACAAACAGGCATGTCTTGTACCGCCTGCCACACATCATTCCCCGAACTAAATTCCTTTGGACGACAATTTAAGGCGAATGGTTATGTATTAACTACCGCAAGTACTATTAACGATCAGGGCGGAGATACTTTAAAACCCAGAACAAGATTAAATTTATTAAATAATTTACCTTTGTCGGTTATGGTTCAATCATCATTTTCGAATGTAGCAAAAGATGTGGTTGGACAACAAAATAACTCGGGCCAATTTCCTCAGCAATTAAGTTTGTTCTTTGCCGGGCAAATTACACCTCATATCGGATCATTTATTCAGATGACTTATGCCGATGGAAGTTTTGGTTTGGATAATGCTGATATTCGATATGCAAATACCACAAGCCTGGGATCAAACAGTTTGCTTTACGGTTTATCACTAAATAATAATCCAACATCACAAGACCTGTGGAACACTTCACCAGCATGGAGATTTCCCTATGCGAGTTCATCATCCGCGCCTTCTCCTGCAAAATCGACACTCATAGAAAGTTTAGGTGGTCAGGTAATCGGTTTAGGTGCATATACACTCTTAAATAATTTAATTTTTGCTGAATTTTCTACCTATCGTTCAGCACAAATAGGTGCAGCTAATCCTCCTGATTCTACTAACTTTAACGTAATCAAAAATTTTATTCCGTATTGGCGATTAGCATTACAACATGAATGGAACAATAATTATTTAGAATTAGGTACTTTCGGTATTGCTTCAACTCAATATCTTTCAGGAATTTCAGGAGCTATGGATAAATATGTTGATGCAGGTGTTGATTTACAATATGAACGTACAATGCCGTTTGGATCTTTTTCATTACATTCATCTTTCGTCAACGAAAATGAAGTTCGGGATTTATCGGTTGAAACCAATTATAACTTTCAATCTCTTAAACTTGATGTAAATGGTTATTTAAAGAACGGATGTGGTGCAACAATTGGATATTTTAATAATACCGGAAGTGCCGATATTGCCAATTTTCCAAATGGCGATAATAAGCCCAATAGTAGTGGTTTTATTTTTGAATTAGAATATTTGCCGTGGTATAATACTAAGTTTGCAACACAATATGTAGCCTACCAAAAATTCGATGGTAGTAGTACCAACTACGATGGCATGGGCAGGAATGCCGGCAACAATAATACAATATATCTATTGGCATGGCTTACTTTTTAATCAATTTGAATGAAATAAATAAATAAAATAAATAATTATGATAAGTAAATTTTTGATTGGGTTATTCTCATTAACCGGGTTTTTGCTGATAAGTACATATGCAGTTGCAGCGCAACCTAAAGGAATGATTACCACAGTAGAAATGGGACCAATCAACCCAGTAATGGTTAAGAGTGGTAAAGGTTTATTCACGTCTAAATGTGCCATGTGCCATGACCTGGATCAGAAAAGAGTTGGTCCAAGTTTAAGAAATATTACAAAAGTAAGAAAGCCGGAATATATTATGAATGTCATTTATAATACTGTAAAAATGCAAAAGAGTGATCCGATTTTTAAAAGTTTACTTGTTAAATTCAATAATGTACCCATGCCTGATCCAAATTTATCGAAAGCGCAGGTTCGCACTATATTGGAATATTTAAGATCAGTTGCGAAATAGATTGTCTAAGGTAACTGAAAAATTTAGCTATCTTACTTAACAAAAAAAAGGTAGTATCTGGAAATTAGTTTATTTAGCATTTTGAACGGATAATATTCAGTTATTAATCAAAGATTCTGTTTTGCAATCTACAAATCCAATCACACGAATTAATTCATAAAGGATAATGATTTTATTACTAAATTATATATAAAACATGGCTGACACTAAAAAAACCGAATACGTAAATTATTTGGAACATCAGGGACATTATAAGGGTATTTTCGCCTGGATATTTACATTAGATCACAAAAGGATCGGATTACTGTACATGTATGTAATTATGGCTCTGTTTTTTATCGGAGCTACGATGGGATTGTTGATGCGAGTTGAACTGTTTGCTCCGGGTGAGACCATAATGAAACCCCAAACTTATAATGCGATGTTTACCGTACATGGTATCATTATGATATTCATGGTCGTAATACCCGGTTTATCCGTTGTTTTTGGAAATTTCTTCCTACCGATTTTGATTGGAGCAAAAGATGTGGCTTTTCCAAAGTTAAACAGGTTTTCCTGGTGGATTTATATAGCCGGCTGTATTCTGGCGATAGCTTCTCAGTTTATGCAGGACGGACCTCCCGATACAGGTTGGACATTTTATGCACCTTACAGCACTTCAACAGGTACGAATGTGATAATGGCGACCTTTGCAGCTTTTGTACTGGGATTTTCATCCATTCTTACCGGATTAAATTTTATTGTCACCATTCACCAACTGAGAGCCCCGGGCATGAAGTTCTTTAACATGCCATTGTTTTCGTGGGCTATTTACGCTACAGCATGGACTCAACTGCTGGCTACTCCAATAGTAGGGATTTCTCTTTTAATGTTAATCGCTGAACGCCTTTTCGGTATCGGGTTTTTTAATCCTGCTTTAGGAGGTGATCCGGTATTGTTTCAGCATTTATTCTGGATTTATTCTCATCCTGCCGTATACATCATGATTCTTCCGGCACTGGGGGTTATCACAGAAATTATACCCACTTTCAGCCAAAAGAAAATATACGGTTATAAAGCAATTGCATTGTCAAGTCTGGCAATCGCAGGTGTAGGATTTTTGGTTTGGGGTCATCATATGTTTACCTCGGGAATGAGTGATCAGGCCAGATGGTTCTTTTCGTTTCTTACTTTTCTGGTTGCCGTTCCAAGTGCCATTAAAGTTTTTAACTGGCTTGCTACCATGTACAAAGGTTCTCTCGATCTGAAACCACCGTTTCTGTATGCGCTTTCATTTATTTTTCTCTTCACAATTGGTGGTACCACTGGTCTTTTATTAGGTTCGGTAGCAACCGATGTACAAGTACATGATACCTCATTTGTAGTAGCACATTTCCATTATATTATTTTTGGTGGAATGGGATTTGCATTTTTTGCAGCCATTCATTACTGGTTACCTAAAATGTATGGCAGAATGTACAACATGAAACGTGCAACCATTGCCTGGGGAATTAATTTTGTTGGATTCAATCTGTTATATTTTCCACAATTTATATTAGGATTTGAAGGGATGCCACGTAGGTACTTTGATTACCTGCCTCAATTTCAAACCGGACAGGTCATCTCTACCATAGGCGGATTTATTTTAATCGGAGGAATAATCATGATGGTAATTAACCTGATGCAAGGTGTTAAGAAGGGTGAAATTGCTCCTGAAAATCCATGGCACGGAACTACACTGGAATGGCAAATTCCATCACCCCCACCATTGGAAAATTTCGATGAAGCACCGGTGATTAATCCGAACCCTTATGATTATAAGTAGAAAAACCCTAACCCTTAAAGGGGAAAAAAAATTCAGGGAAATAAATTTGAAATCGCAATAAAAACAATACAAAACCAACCTGATTCCCCCTTTAGGGGTTAGGGGTAATATAATAAATATATATGAGTGAAAAAGAAATACATATCGAAGTGCATAGAGACGACGAAGCATCCAAATTAGGAATGTGGCTCTTTATTTTTACCGAACTGCTGCTATTTGGCGGATTGTTTCTGGTTTATTCAGTCTTCAGGGCTAGGTATCCCCAGAATTTCCACGAGGGAAGCCTGGAATTGAGCGTTACCATTGGTACTATTAATACCATAGCGCTTTTAATAAGCAGTATGCCTATCGCCATGGCATTGACAGCCATTCAAACGAATAACAGGAAATTATACATGCA
>JAQTOL010000322.1 GCA_028748945.1 Paludibacter sp. | reverse complement strand
TAAGATAAGTCATTGTCATTTGCGATGTATCGGTTTCCCAAACCTTCGGATCGGTTATCCACTAAGTCAGACTATCCAGGGTGTTGTTTTTTTGAAGAATATATTTGCCTTCCCATTCGAAATTGAGTGGCTTAATCTCCGGTAGTTGTGTTGCAGTTGTATTGAAATATAAACTGAATGCATGTTGATCTTTTCTTTCGGCTTTCAAAAAATACTGGCGTTTTTTACTTTCTTTAAAATACCGAAGTGTAACATCATCGGGTAAGAAATGAGTCCCCATGAAATAACGTATGCTATCAACAGTAATTGAATCCTTCCAAACGGTATCATGCATTTCTTCAATACGGCTGGTAGGAACAACCAGTGAGTCATAGAGCGCCAAACCTTCACCGGGTTGGAAGTAATAATCGTGATTGGCATCACCTAAAGCAAATACCTTATAAGCTCCTTTTTTGACGTTATCTATTGAAAACCGGCCATTTTCATCCGTTTTTCCAATACGAAGAAATGGTTTTTTTGAAAATACGGAATCGTCTTTTTCTTTGTAAATTCCGACGAAAATTCCGGGTAATGGATTTAGATTCTCAGCGTCGATTACAGTTCCACCGATTTTCAATGTGTCAATTTCATTTCCGGTGGAAAATGCAAAGACATAGTTTTTTAGTGCATTCTTCTCATTTAAATCCACAATGGCATTTCCAAAATTGATGCTGTAGGTAGTGCTATCCAACAAATCTTCATTGAAGTCGACGCTCAATCGTTTTCCATATGACTTAACATCAGGAGGTGTAACCTGGGGTGGTGAAATAATCACATTCTCAGCAGGTTTATCAATCGAAATAATTTCGTCGAAATCAACCTGAATCTGTTTTTTTGAAAAATTAATCGATCCGTTTTCAGGTATGGATCTTAGCACACGGGGAGGAGTAATGTCCTTTGGACCTCCGGTCGGTCCCTGTGCTTTATTAGCACAGGCATAAACCAGAATGCCGGCGCAAAAAATGATCGAAGCCCGTTTTACTATCGTTTTATATATCATATTTTAAATTAAATCTATTCTGTCATTGCTAATGTCAGGACTTTATGTCCAATGCGGCAACGCAAACATTTTTTTTCGTCGCAATAAAACTTTTTTAACTGTATTAATGCTTGAGAGTCATAGGCCGATTTGGTCTTAACTCCCAGGTTGTCCCAGCCGTTGACAATAGCATTGGATTCGCCCGGAATCTGCTCCAGGATTTGTAATGCTTTGTCCTTCAGTTTCTGGTTGTTTTTTAAATACCCATAGCAAAACAAAAAAGGAACCACTGTGTTAATTAAAATACCATGAATGGATTGGGTTCCCAGTTTTTTACTTTTTGCTTTACTTTCGTGTACAAATAAATAATGCGTATTCCAATAATCCGATGGTTCGCAGGTAAAAATACCCCGGAGGTAACCAATTGTCGGATTTTCGACCATTTTGGAAAATAATTTGGACGAAGTATGAATCAAAGAAGCAAATTGAGCGATACGAATGTATGGAAAATTATCGGGACGTAACCGTAATAATTTCCATTGAGAACCGTCTATAGCTTTTAATAAATATTTTGAACGTAGAAAATCATATTCCTGTTTCAACCTGAGTGCATATTCGTCTGTTGTCTCTTCGTTCAATAAACCGGCCTGACCAAACAGCAACGCTTCCAGTTGAAACAGTTGATCTTTGTGTTTTCCCAAAATGGAAAGTGGTGTCGATTTGGCAAGGCTCTCGAAAGCCTGACTATTCGTTCCAAAACCAAAATTTCGGGCCAGTGTGATATAAAATGCTTCTTCCCAATGTTGATTACTTTCATCGAGTAAGCCGGCAATTATTTTTGTTTTTTGTTCCAGCCGTTCGCTTAGTAAAGCATTCTTCCAACTTTGGATAAAGATTTCAGGTACATTTTGGATTTTACCGGCACATGGGATCCACTTTTTCTCTCCAATCAAACGCTCATAATTCAGTTCAATCTGTTTTGGGTAAATCAGTTGAATCTGTGGAATTTTTTGACCATCAATTCGAAAAACTTCGGTATCAGCTTCTTTCACAACATGTAAAATTACGCTGTCATACGCTTTATCCAGCTGATGATTATGTCTGTTCCAATCGGTTGAACGCGAGTGAATTTCCACATTTCCTGCCCAGAGTGTATCTCCGATCCGAATTTTAGCATTGAAAAAATCGGGTCCGGCATCGGTATTAAATTTACCTACATCAATAATCTCCACTTCTTCACCATCCGTTGTTTTAATACTGTGAGAGCTGAAGAGTTTTTGCTGCCAAATGTAATGTAAAATGGATTCTTTCATACTCCCAAATTTTAAGGAGAATTAAGCATTAACTGTAAGGTAACAATGACATTTTAAAGTGTTCCAAAACTATACCCTTCCGATTTCCAAAATTCAATCGCCAGAGCTAAAACGGTCAACATATTTTGTTGCGCTTTTATCGAGTCATGAAATACAACGATCGATCCATTCCGTGAATAACGTTTCACGTTTTCTAAAATTTTGCCCGGTGATAATTTCCGGTTATAATCATGTGTAATCAAGTCCCACATGATGATTTCGTAATCCGCCTGGAGTATTTTCTTTTGTTTTAAAGTTATACGACCGTAAGGAGGACGAAATAAATTACTTTCAATACTCTCGGCGGCTTTTCGTACATTTTCCACGTATTCTTCTGTGGAGACCGAAAAACCTTTCAAATGATTAAATGTATGATTCCCTGTTTTGTGTCCCCGTCGGATTACATCCGAATAAGTTTCGGGAAATTTTTTTACATTCTCACCGACACAAAAAAACGTAGCTTTCAGTTCCTGTTTATCTAAAATATCCAAAACCAGCGGTGTGACTTCCGGCACCGGTCCATCGTCAAAAGTAAGATAAATTACTTTTTCCGATGGATTTTTGCGCCAAACTGCCTGTCCCCAAAGGGGGCGTAATATGTCGGGGAACTGAAAGTTCATTTACATTTGTACTCTCTTTGTGTATTCCATATAGCGGGGCAGGAACTTATCCAGAACAGTCTTTTGTTTTGCCTGATCGCAAATCCGCATTACCTGATTAAGAACCGCCATATTATGACCGATACGGTTATTTACACTGTTTTGTTGCGTTGTTGTCAGGCTAAAATACCAGTCGAGATTCTCAACACAATCGGTTGCAACAGCATTCATGATCGCATTTCCATTTGCCGGCTCACCCAACTTATAATAATAATCAGCTAACAACGTAGAGTAATAATCGTGGCGTACCGTTTTCCCCGGAATTTCCTTTTCACAATAAGCCAATGCTTTTTTCGCACGAACTGTATCTCCCTTGGCTACCAGAGCGCCGACCAACTGAGCAAACATCATACGGTGAGTACGACACATCCGTAAAATATTCTCGTCAAGATATACTTTAGGATCAGCGATATTACCGTATCTGAATTTATGCATCATGTTGTCGTACATAGCATCAACATCTACACCTGCTCCGGCACCTTTAGCTCCTACAGGTAAAATCTGATATGCCATACCCGATAATTCAAAATGGTCATTGAGTCCTAAATAATAATCATCTCCAACAGATACTGCAAAATAAACAGGACGTTTCCAGTTATTTTCTTTCAACATCTCGATAATCATCAACTCGCTCTTGGTTAGTCTTTTGTTTAAGGTGAAATCAATTTGCGGAACTATTTCGGCAGCCCGTGACATAGGTAACGTTCCTGTTTTAATGACTTGTTGAGCATCAACTGGCAGATACAAATGATTTGTCGGAATAAATGCTTCACCTTGTCTTTTGGTTTGCGGATCATTGCTCAATACAAAATCAAAAGCTGTTTTTACATCCAGTTTAGGTATCATGGAATCCACCCAGAGTACTTCATTTTTGCCTGCTTCATAATCTTTTGGTTGCCAAGATATAGGTAATGGTGCCGATTCATAAGCACCCCTTTTCATTTGATCAATATACCAGTCGGTTTGTAAATAACTCAGGTTACAAACACGCACATCCGTCCGGTCGCCTTCTACTTCCTGGTTGTACCAAAGAGGGAAAGTGTCATTATCGCCATTGGAGAAAATGATTGCATTCGGTTTGCAGGAAGCCAGATAGTTTGCTCCGAAGTCTCTACAGGTATAACGATTGCTACGATCATGATCATCCCAGTTTTGTTGAGCCATCAATGCCGGAACTCCTAAACAGCAGATTGTTACTACAACAGCACTGACGGAACGCGAAACATATTTGTCGAGAACTCTGATAATGCCCAATACGCCTAAGCCAATCCAAATACTGAATGCATAGAACGATCCGGAATACGCATAATCTCTTTCACGTGGTTGATAAG
>JAQTOL010000321.1 GCA_028748945.1 Paludibacter sp. | reverse complement strand
ATTTGAGAGAGCATTTCTTTCGGATGGTTTTTATAACTGACGACCATACTATTATCAAAGTTCTCGACAGATCTGATTTCAAGTTCAGTTCCCAGATGCAAATCATGATTATTTAAAAAAATAAGGAAATCGTTTGAGGAATGTGATAAGGCAATCAACTTAACTCTTTCGCCTGTATTGCATTCACTGAGTTTTTTGAGCATCTTCCATTCCAGATTGCCATTTTTATCCGGAATTTGCGAACCATGCGGATCAATTTTAGGAAACTCCAAAAGTTCGTCCATCCTGTCAAAAAATTTATTCGAATGGATATGTTCCACCTGTTCGGCAATATCATGAACCTCTTCCCATCCAAATCCCATTTTATTCACCAGATACATTTCGGTCAGCCGGTGTTTACGCAGAATCAAAGTAGCTTCCTTTTTCCCCTTTTCGGTAAGTGAAATAGGTTTATACTTTTCATAATTTACCAATCCCTGCCGCTCAAGGTTCTTTATCATGCTATTTACCGTCGGCATACTGACCTTTAACAGGCTGCTTAGCTCGGTTATATTTACCTCTTTTTTCCCTGATGTCAGTGTGTATAAAGATTTTAAATAATTTTCTTCTGTTTGTGAAGCCATGATCAATCTATTTATTGATACAAAGATAAACAATTTATCAAATAATATTGTTAGATTAATCTAAGTTTAATTTTAGCTCAATAAAAACATACAATATACTATATGAAAACAGAATCATTAAGCGAAGTACATGCCACCGTAAGAACCGATAAAAAAGGCTGGAGGAAATTCATGGCTTTTATAGGTCCGGCATACCTTGTAAGTGTGGGATACATGGATCCAGGGAACTGGGCAACCGACATTGCAGGCGGTTCCGAATTTGGGTACAAATTAATATGGGTGCTACTTATGTCCAATCTTATAGCCGTTCTTTTACAGTCGTTAAGCGCCAGGCTGGGAATTGTCAGAGGGATGGATTTAGCACAGGCATCAAAAAATGCCTATCCCAAATGGGCGAATATTCCATTATATATTTTAGCGGAAATAGCAATTGCTGCATGCGATCTTGCCGAAATAGTCGGTATGGCTATCGGATTGAATTTATTATTCGGACTGCCATTAATCTGGGGAATCAGTATTACTGCCCTTGATACAATCTTGCTGTTGTTTTTATTAAAAAGGGGAATTCGCACCATGGAGGTATTTATTGTGTCTCTGGTATTTATAATCGGTTTTTCTTTTCTTATAGAAATGTTTATTGTTTCACCGGTTTATACCAATGTGTTGGAAGGTTTTATTCCATCGAGTCTCAATGCCGATGCTTTATACATTGCCATTGGGATAATTGGTGCCACAGTCATGCCACATAATTTATATTTACATTCTTCACTGGTTCAAACCCGGAAATTCGAACGGACACACGAAGGGATGAAAAGTGCCATAAAACTGAATTTCTTTGACACCACCATTGCCCTGAATCTGGCTTTTTTTGTAAATGCAGCTATTTTAGTGCTTGCTGCTGCGGCATTTTATGCCAACGGGTATTATAAAGTTGCCGAAATTCAGGACGCATCCGAGTTACTGAATCATTTATTTGGTAAAGCAGCTCCTACTTTCTTTGCGATTGCCCTTATTGCAGCCGGTCAAAGTTCGACCATAACCGGCACCTTAGCCGGGCAGATAGTCATGGAAGGACATTTGAATTTGCGTATACAACCATGGCTCAGAAGATTGATTACACGGTTACTGGCAATTATTCCCGCCTTGTTTACCATCATTTATTTTGGAGACGGAGCATTGGGAAGTCTGTTGATATTAAGTCAGGTAGTTCTAAGCTTACAGCTTGGGTTTGCTGTCATTCCCCTTATTCATTTTAATTCGGATAAAAAACTGATGAAAGAGTTCGCGATTAAAACCTGGGTAAAAATTCTGGCATGGCTGAGTGCCGCCATCATCGTTTATTTAAATATCAATCTGGTTATTGGTGAAGTTTTCGGGTGGATAAACAGTGCCGGAGAAAATAAAATTATTGTTTACCTGTTAGTTATTCCTGTTGTTTTATTTTGCTTTTCGTTATTGGGCTTTATTTTTATTTATCCATTCATTGCGAAAACAGACAATCGGAAATCGCAATTGCCCCATGGACAGGCTGAAGAATTTATCATTGGCGGACCGATTGTATATAAACACATTGGCATAGCCATCGATTTTTCAGGGAAAGATCAAAAGATAATATCAAATGCTCTCAATCAGGGAGGCAAATCGGCCGTATACACGTTTATTCATGTAGTGGAAAGTGCTGCTGCAAGTTATTTGGGTAAAAATACACAGGACTATGAAACCGGATTAGACCTGGAAAGTTTGAAAAAATACCAACTAAGTCTTGAAAATTTAGGTTATAAGTCAGATATTCAAATAGGCTTTGGGAAAGCATCTACTGAAATAATTAAACTATCGAAAAGTAACGAAATCGACTTACTGATTATGGGTGCTCACGGTCATAAAGGGTTTAAAGATCTTGTTTTGGGAACTACAGTTGATGCGGTCAGACATAAAATCGGTATTCCACTTTTGATTATAAACTGATGACAGCCATGTCTGTTATTATCTTGTGTTTTAGGGTTGTTAATTCAAAAATACACGAATAAATAATATACTCCGTTAGGAGTTATACATCAATAGAATAATTCAACAGTTCAGATATTTTCTCCGTAGGAGATATACAATATAACAGGAGTGAATGTCTGAATATTCTCCGTAATCCGTTGAAATACAAGCTGTTGTTGTAGAAACAATGTATCCGAATAGCCTGCCAAATCTCTGTAAGAAGTTTCGGCCGGCTTTTTATTCGTTACCCCCTTATTCATTTATTTAAATGATTGTCTAAACTCTAAAGGCGAAAGGAGTGTTTTTGCTCTGAACAATTTACTGAACGATTGTGGATGTTCAAAACCTAATTCGTACGCAATTTCGCTAACCGATAAATCGGTGGTAGAAAGTTTTTCTTTTGACTTTTCAATTAATTTGTCGTGAATATGTTGCTGGGTGCTTTGCCCTGTCAATACTTTGAGTAAGTCACTTAAATAATTGGGTGATACGTTTAGTTTATCTGCTATATACTGTACGGACGGCAATCCTTTGTTGGCCAGATCATCGCTGTTGAAATAATTGCCAAGAACTTCTTCCAGTCGGGTCAGAATCTTATGATTGGTTATTTTGCGGGTAATAAACTGGCGATGATAAAACCGGTCGGATTGAACAAGCAATAATTCCAGTTGGGCAATAATGATACTCTGACTAAATTTATCGATATTGGATTTATATTCCTGCTCGATACTTTGCATAATGTCAATAATGGCTGTTTCTTCTTTATCCGACAAAAACAGTGCTTCATTGACTGAATAATCAAAGTATTCGTAATGCTTGATGGTTTTTGCCAAAGCTGTATTCCACAAGAAATCGGGATGGACAAGTAATAACCACCCCGTACGTCTTATTGGCACATCTTTCTCCGTTTCAATTCCGAAAACCTGACCGGGAGCCATGAAAAACATGACTCCTTCGTCAAAATCATATCGTTGCTGTCCATATTTAAATTTAGCTTTGCAATTCCTTTTCAACGAAATGGAATAAAAATCAAATACCAGATTTATCGGTTCATTGCCTGGTTCACGCTGCACAGATTCAAGATTTATGACACTGATCAGCGGATGCTCCGGCTTGGGAAGTCCCATAACCTGATGATATTCGCTGATGGATTTAATACGATAAGGTTGAGTAGTTGTCATGTTGTAAAGTTTATTTTTATAAAGCCTGACCGCCCGAAACTTCTATCCGTTGTCCGTTTATCCATCGGGCATCGTCGGTACATAAAAATGCAACCACACCGCCAATATCATCGGGTAAACCCACACGGCCTAAAGCTGTTAAACCTGCAATATGCGCATTAATTTCTTTATTGTCACGGGTACGACCTCCGCCAAAGTCAGTTTCAATGGCACCCGGTGCAATCACATTAACCCGAATTTTTCTTGATCCCAGTTCTTTTGCCATATAACGTGTAAGGGTTTCAATTGCGGCTTTCATAGAGCCATAAACTGAAGAACCCGGCATAGTGATGCGTGTAAGTCCCGATGAAATATTGACAATACCGCCACCATCATTTATAAATGGCAATGCTTTTTGTGTCAGGAAAAACACACCCTTGTAGTGAATGTTGAATATAGCATCCATTTGTTCTTCGGTAGTTTCTGTGGCCAATGCATATAAACCTGTGCCGGCATTGTTGATCAGAAAATCAACGTTGGGGCTTCCGGTTTGTACCTGCAAATGTTCTGTTAGTTGTTGAATGAAATTATC
>JAQTOL010000320.1 GCA_028748945.1 Paludibacter sp. | reverse complement strand
AATGTTGAATTCTTAGATTATTCGTTGGATCCGGTTTTCAATGATAAAAATTATTTCTACAATGCCAGCCATTTGAATAAAAAAGGTGCTGAAATGTTTACTCTGAAATTAGCAAATAAACTAAAAGACATGCAAATTATTAAACCCGCAAACACAAATCAACCAGAGAAGTTGAAAGCTAAGTGAATATCTCAGCAGTAGAAAAATTCATACCAAATTTATACAGACGAGGTGGCTTAAAGTCATTTCGTCTGTTTTTTTATATATTCGGGTGGATTTTACCGGTAAAATTTTTACGTTTTCGAAAGCAACGATTTCATTTATATTTGCATCAATAAAAATAAAACGATATGAAAAGATCAACATTTTTAGAGTTTGCATGTTCACTATTTATTTTACTGATAACAACTGGTTGTAATTCAATAAATCAATTGGATGAATTTAAAACTTCAGATGACACAATGAGAATTGCGATTAAACAAATCTGTTATAATGAAAAGTACAATTTTACACTTCAATTTGATTCTGTAATAAATGATTCAAGATGCCCATATGGTGTTGAATGCTTTTGGGAGGGTAATGTTCAGGTAAAGTTTATATTAATTGATAAAAATAAATTCTCACATGTGTTATATTTAAATTCAAGTCCTGTTTTTCAAAATGACACAACAATTACAGGAATAAATTACAGATTAATTGAAGTTGTGCCACATCCATCAATTAATTCAAAATTTGAATATTCTGAATACAGAGCTACTGTATTAGCAAATACAAAATAATTATTTCTTTATTTCATTTCTTAAAGTAACAGTGTAAAATACAGCTAAATAAAAAAAACAGTTACCCATTTCCGGATAACTGTTTTGATTTTTAATAGTAAAAAAATTGGTTCTGTTATTCTTCGTCTTTTTTAGACTCTTCGTATTCTTTGAGTAATTTCTCCTGAATATCCACTGGTACCAGTTCATAGCTGGCAAACTTCATGCTGAACGAAGCACGGCCACCTGTAAGAGAACTTAGCGAAGTGGAATAACTTCCCAACTCTTTCAATGGAACTTTAGCAGAAAGCTTTTCAAATCCCTTTTCACTTTCCATGCCCATAATAATAGCCCGGCGACCCTGCAGGTCACTCATAACATCACCCAGACGATCTGACGGAGCTTGTACGGTAACATCGTAAATCGGCTCAAGTAATTTTGGTCCGGCTGCCTTGAAGGCCGCAGAGAAAGCATTACGACCCGCCAGGCGGAAGGAAATTTCATTTGAATCAACCGGGTGCATTTTCCCATCGTATACAATGACACGTACATCACGCGCATATGAGCCGGTTAACGGTCCCTGCTCCATACGCTCCATGATACCTTTCAAAATGGCAGGTAAAAAACGGGCATCAATCGAACCACCTACAATACTATTAATAAATACCAATTTTCCACCCCAATCCAGGTCAATGGTTTGTGTATCACGATTACTGATTTTGAATTCCTGCCCATTAAAACGGAAAATGTCGGGAGCAGGCATACCCTCGTAAAAAGGCTCGATAATCATGTGAACTTCACCAAACTGACCTGAACCGCCTGATTGTTTCTTATGACGGTAATCGGCGCGGGCATTTTTTGTTATGGTTTCGCGGTAAGGGATTTTTGGTTCTTTGAATTCAATTTCTATTTTATCATTGTGTTCAAGTCTCCACCTCAGGGTACGAAGGTGGAACTCACCTTGCCCGTATAAAATAGTTTGTTTTAATTCTTTCGATAATTCAATGATACAAGTCGGATCTTCTTCATGCATTCGGGTTAGCACCTCATTCATTTTTTCTTCATCCGATTCTGATTTAGCTTTAATAGCCCGGCGATATTTTGGTTCCGGGTATTTAATTTCTTTGAAATCATACTCACATCCTTTTACATTCAGGGTATTGCCGGTACGGGTGTCTTTTAGTTTTACCGTAGCACCAATATCACCGGCTTCAATTTCATCAACTTTATTTCTGATTTGCCCTGCAACAGCAAAAATCTGACTGATTCGTTCTTTGGAGCTCCGATCAATATTCACTAAATCATCGCCTTCTTTCAACTTTCCACTCATTACCTTGAAGTAGGAAACTTCACCAATATGCGGTTCAACGCTGGTTTTAAATACATATATACTGGTTGGTCCTTTCGAATCGGCTTCAACTTCTTGACCATCTTTTGTTTGAGGTTTTTCGGTTTTATTGACACTCGGAACCACATTTCCCACAAATTCCATAAGCCTGCGAATGGCCATATCTTTACCTGCACAAACACAAAATACAGGGAACATATCACGATGAACCATCCCTTTGCTGATTCCTCTTCTCATCTCCTCTTCATCGAGTGAACCCTGATCGAAAAATTTTTCCATTAATTCTTCATCATGTTCTGCTGCTGCTTCTACTAATATATTATGGAGATTTTGAGCTTTTTCTATTTCACTATCGGGAATATCCAGTATCTCAGGAACTCCACCTTCGGGTTTCCATTGATACAATTTCATTTTCAACACATCGACTATAGCATTGAATTGCGGACCGGTGGAGAGAGGATATTGAATTTGAACTACTTTATTTCCGTAGTTCTCTTTCAATTGCAACATAGTACGTTCGAAATCAGCTTTTTCCTGATCAAGATGATTCGCGACAAAAATAACAGGTTTATTGAACTTTTCTGTGTAACGGAAGTGATTGTTGGTTCCAACTTCGATGCCGTACTGAATGTTGAGAAGGATTAGAGCCGTATCGGTAACATTGAGAGAAGTTACTACACCACCGATAAAGTCGTCGGAACCGGGACAGTCGATAAAATTTAATTTTTTGCCGAGCCATTCTGTTTGTGCAATGGTAGAAAAAACAGAATAGCCATACTCTTTTTCAACGGGGAAATAATCAGAAACAGTGTTTTGAGCCGCAACAGTGCCTCTGCGTTTTATAATACCACTCTCGTAAAGCATTGCTTCAACAAGAGTGGTTTTCCCGGAGCCAGAACTTCCCAACAATGAGATGTTCTTAATTTCATTAGATTGATATACTTTCATACTGTATTAAAATATTAATGATTAATACTAAAAAATAAGTTGTTTTTTATAATGAAAAATCGTATGGCAATGTATGAAATCTCTATTAAATTTGTATTTCATTTTGTATGTTTTACAACATAATTTTAAGAGAGTTTATATAAATCACACGAATCTAAAGGTCATTTCATTATCCTTATGATTTGCCTTAATCTCAGAACTTGTGCCGATCTATAAATTGAGAATAGAAGAATTTAGAATAATATTGAAGATATGTGAAGTGAGTCGGTTGTTTATCTTGAAATGAGTCAGGAGAAATTCAGTTCAACAAATAACATATTGTATTGATAAATAATAATTTAAAAAGCCAATATGATAATTATACAGCCAAAACTAGTTGGATTTTTTGAAAATTCTTTTTGTTTCTGACAGGAACTCGGGTGATCTTTTTAGAAAATAAAAAGTTACGAACAAACAGATAGCCAGAATAACTCCGAAAACAGCGAAACTATTCTCTTCTGTAAAATAGGTTGTCAAGGAGAAGAAAAGCGTTCCCAACAACACAAAGACGAAAGTTATCAAATTTAAATAGGCAATCATATCACCTAATTTTCGCCCCAGTTTCGCGCTCTGGAGCATTGATAAACAAGGAATTTGAAAAATACCACCCATAAAAGCGACAGCAAAAATACTTCCGGCAAATATCCAAAAATTGAGTTGAAAAAATGTCAGCATAAAAAACAGGATACTCATACCTGAAATACCTATCAGTATGAGTCCTTTTTTGACCTCTTTTCCCGAAATTTTTCCGGCAGCCCAGGTTCCCAATGCAATGCCAATAGCAGCAAATGCCATAACAACACCTGTAAGAGTATTTGAAACATGATATACATGTTTACAATGGATTACCAGATTCATTTGCAACATACCTCCGATTAGCCAAAAAGCTGAAGCCCCAAAAACAGCACTATTTACAAATTTATGCCCGCGGGCATAGCGGTAAGATTCGATTAAAAACGGGATAGGATTTATATGTCCCGGGTTTTCTTTACTTTCTGGCAGTTCTTTTGCTCTTATGGATCGGGTAAATAAATATCCCATTAGCGCCAGTCCCATAAAAAGTCCAAACGTCAACCATTGGTTGTAATGATCCGAAATAACAGAAGCAATTACAGTCCCGGTTAAGATTCCTAAAAATGCCATCATTTCAAAAATTCCGCTTCCAAAGGACACGCCTTCTACACCTCCAATGTCACGAATTAAACTATATTTAGATGGGGAATACAGACAACTCAAAATGCCCATAAATAAAACAGAAAAAACAGCAAGCATGACCCATTGAAAATAAAATGCCACACAGG
>JAQTOL010000319.1 GCA_028748945.1 Paludibacter sp. | reverse complement strand
ACTCCACACATAATTGTTTGCCAAAGCATTTGCTCTGGAAGTCAGATAAAGGAATGCTATTGATATATATCCAAAGGCTCCCAAGAGGGCAACATGTGCATGAGGCATAATCAGATAGGTTCCGTGTGCATAATAACTTATAGTCGGTGTATTTATGACCATGCCAAAGAATCCGGCACCTATCCAGTACAATACGGCAGAACCTGCAATCCACATAAATGGAACCGAGAAACTAAAATTTTCACCTGAATGTAACTTTTCACGCTGATTCTTTATGGCTTCGATAATCATTAATGCGATTGGTAGCGGTTCGAGGGCCGAGAATATACCGCCTATGGCAATCCAGTACTCATCGAGTCCCTGCCAGAAATAATGATGGCCTACTCCCAATGTTCCACTTAAGGAAATAAGAAATATCTCGAAAAACATGACCCGAACAGCTGTTTTGTGTGAAATTAAGCCCAGTGAAACGGTGAAGAATGCGATTACACCTGCTGCAAAAAGTTCAAACGTAAGCTCTACCCACAAATGGATTACCCACCAACGGTAATAATCATCAATGGTGAAGTTTGGAAATATTTTGTTTAATGGCATCATTCCTGCCATATAAAGCGTAGCTATGGCAAAAGCCGACCAGATAATCGTGTTTACGATCGGATTATTTGACGCCGCTTTACGGATAAGTGAAAATATCAGTAAAAACCAAAACACCAGTCCAACAACCAATCCGATACTCCAGACACGGCCTAAATTGAGATATTCACGTCCCTGATTTCCTAACCAAAACCAAACATCACGCATTTGACCGGTAGCACCCAGGTACAACCCGATTATACTTCCCACTGCCACAATCAACAAAGCAAGCCACAAAACATCAACCAACCAGGGATATTTATGATCACGATTGGCAATCCAGGGTGCAATAATTAATCCACCCACGAGCCACCCCACTGCCACCCATAAAATGGCTAACTGCACGTGCATGGAACGCAATACATTGAAAGGTATGATGGACTGTGATAAAATAAAATCCTTGCCCGGTTCAGTGTAAATATGGGATAAATAACCTCCAAGTATTAATTGAACAAAAAACAAGCCCGCAACAATGGGAATATATTTCAATAATTTTTTTTGCGATTTAAACATGGTTGTTACTACCAATGGTTCTTCCAGTTTTTCGTCAGGATCTTTCTTGAATAAGTATTCGTACGAGAGAAAAATAACAACAATGGTCATTGTCCAGAGAATCAGAAATTCCCATAAGGATACTTTGTGCGAATTGAATGTCAAATCCTGATTTATCAGTGGCTCTGCAGGCCAGTTATTCGACCAGGTTCTTATGGTTCCGGGTCGGAATGACGAAGCAACTAACTGCCCCCAATCGAAAAAGGCTGCAATCTTTACTGCTTCTTCCGGTTTGATTACTCCTCCTTTAAAACCCCGTTCCGTATCACCGTTGACCAACATATTTGTAATGTATTTTACATTCTCTTTATAGGCTGCTGCCGAAGCATCGGTGTAAACAGTTGTTCCAACCAATAACGAAGTCTGTTTCTTTACATCCTGTATCACACGTACTTTGACAGCACCTCTTTCAATTTCTGTCAAGTCCTTGTTTTTCTTACCATACAACTGTTCTCCATAATAATCGTAAAGATAAACAGCCCGGTAATGAAGCATATCGGTTGTAAAGTCCGGCCCGATATAGGCTCCCATGCCAAGCATTGATCCCCAGTCCATGAGGTCAAATTCCTGAAAATAGCCTTTCCCGGCTACCACATCATCGTAAGTATAAAGAACTTCGCCACTTTCCGATTTCACTTGCTGTGGAATGGGTGGCACTTCTTTTTGAAGGTTTGCCGTGTAATAAATTAACGCGGAAACCATTACCAGAGCAATTATCCAAAAAGCTGATGATAAGCCTTTCCTGCTCATAAACTTGTCAAGAAATGATTGTTTCATTGATTTGTTGTTTTAAAGTTATTATTGTTTTTTATGTAATTAAATTTGATGTCAGTACTTGATTTATAAAGCTTAATCAGATATAAATTATCAAAATCAGATGGCAAGCTTTAATGCTTTGGGATATAATATATTATTTTCGAGATGAACATGAATATGCAAATCATCTTCAAACTCTTCCAACAATTTATACGTAACCCGATATGTATTACAACCATCATCCGGTACGCTGTAATTATCGCTCAGGACATTTATTTTATCCATCGCTCCACCGGCAAATTCATGCTCCCCTTTCATACGGGTGATTTCGGAAATAATAGTCGCTTTCGCTTCCGATGAATTGCTTTTCAACAGTTCTTTGATAGCGGGGAAAAGTACTTCTTCCTCGTTACGTAGATGTTGCAACAGTTCAGTATTGATTTCGGCAAACAATGCTGCAATGGCAATTAACTCCTGATGATGTGCACTATGAACCTGTTCAATTTTCCGGGTATAAGTTGTCAACTGTGGCAAAAGCCTCATGACCGTTTTATGATGGGTATTCACAATGTAGTCGCACAAGAAATCAAGATTCCATTCGTTGAAATTATGCAACGCGTTCACGGTTGTATTTTCAAGTTTAGCCAATTCCGTTTCAAGTACGGTGCTGTCGATTTTCTTTTCCCTACAGGCCTGTTCCAAACTCTGATTGCCACCACAGCAAAAATCAATACCCGCATTCTTAAATATTTCGGCGGCTCTGAAATCGTGCGTGACAATTTCGCC
The DNA here is from genome assembly GCA_028748945.1 of Paludibacter sp. Classification (GTDB taxonomy): domain Bacteria; phylum Bacteroidota; class Bacteroidia; order Bacteroidales; family Paludibacteraceae; genus Paludibacter. The sequence continues at coordinate 1,672 of JAQTOL010000319.1, read as the reverse complement.
AATGTTTATATCTTTATAGTTTTTCATTTTAAACTGTTTATTTGTTCCTGAAAATTTATTCAGCTTCTTCGTATTTTATTACACTTACCGGACAGCTATCTGCTGCATCTTTTATATCCGTTTTGAATGCATCAAAATCTACATTCTCTTTTACGATCATTTTATCGGGTACTTCAAACACACCGGGTGCAATCGATTCACATAAACCGCATGAAGTACATTCGTCTGTGCTTTCATCAAGCCATACTTTTGTAATTTTCATAATCTTTATTTTTTTAGTTCAAATATATTTCACTGAAATCTTCTACAAGTTTCAGGTATTTATCATAATATTCATTTTCAAATGTGTTTGCATTTGATATTTCAAAATCGTCGGACATGGCCGACAAAACGTTTGCCGGTAAAATCCGTTCGGACATGGGGTAAAGAATATTGTTTTCTTTTGCAATGTGATTCGTAAGTAATGTGCAATAAGCCAACAGATTCTCCCTGATTTGAGCAAAAGCAGCAACATTTCCCTGCTTCAGTTTCTCAATCCCTTCAACCGCCAGCTTTATATAGTTTCTACCTTCATTATGTTCATGAAGCATAACTGCAATAGGGCCACTCTCACTTGACATACCGTGTTTCTCCATTTCCAGAAATAGTATATCTTCTTCTTTGAGATGATGGTATTTATCGGCAAAGTTTTTGATAAAATCGATGATTTTCTCTACATGATCCATGTTTACTAAACTTTTATCTTCCTTATTTAAAATGGTTGTTGTTATTTCAATCATTTTAAGAATACTATCGTGTTCACCGACTAAAATTTCAATTGCTTTCATAATTAGCTGTTTTTAGAATCTAATAATTAATCCTTTAATATTATATTGGTTGAAAGTTTAAGTAGTGAGAATGTATTGAATAGCTTGTTTATTTTGTTCATTGCTGGGTTTTGGAGTTTTAACCACCAACACCCTGAAATCTGCATGACTTTCGTTGTAAAGACAATGCGGAATATTTTTTGGACTATCGATAAGCATGTCTTTTGTGACTTTTTGTTTTTCATCTCCAATTTCTACAATCCCCTCTCCTTCGAGTACATAGAAAAACACATCAACAGCTGTGACATGTTTTTTTAAACTTTCACCCGCTTTTAAACAGATGTGAACAACCTGTACATTCTCATTATCGTGAATTTTACGTGCATCCACTCCGTGCGGATTTTTTGTCGTAATGGCTTCTTTGTAATTTGTTGTTTTCATATGTGTGTAAATTTATTTGTCGATTGAAACTGTCTGCTTTATTTATAATACTACCTAAGAGTAGTATATAGGTCGAAAAAAATTAGTATCTCAATATTTTATTAAAATCCATATCTGATAATCTGGTTTCACGAAAAACTTTATTTAAGTCAGTTCTTATGTCCACCCATAAATAATGCATGGCACATGGATTTGTACATGAACAGTTTTCAAAACCTAATAAGCATCCATTCATTTTTTCCATACCTTCAACCGAGTCAATTATATCGTATAACATAATGTCATCGGGATTTTTAATAAAGGTATAACCGCCATCCCTGCCCTGAATGCTTCTGATAAATCCTGATTTCGATAAATCAGTCATTAAGCGTCGTAAGTATTTGTCAGAAACTTTCAACTCTTTAACAAGCTGCTTTGCAGTATAT
>JAQTOL010000318.1 GCA_028748945.1 Paludibacter sp. | reverse complement strand
TCCATCCCTGAAATTCAAAGACTGGAATTTGATACAAAAAGGAATTGAACCCAGTAAAATCAGGCGCTGGTTTCTCAAAAACCATGGTATCACCTTTCATGCCTACCAACGTATGTATCGAATTAATACAGCATTCAAAAAAATCCAGCAAGGGGATTCGGTTACTTCAGTGGCATTCGACTCGGGATATGAATCATTAAGTGGCTTTAACGACTCCTTTAAGTCCGTTTTTGGTGTATCACCATCAAACAGTAAAGGAAGGCATATAATCAATATAAAAAGGATTGAAACGCCTTTGGGAACAATGTATGCCGGTGCGGTGGACGAAGGGCTTTGCCTTTTGGAGTTTACAGACCGTAAAATGCTGGAAACGGAATTAAAATCGCTGGCCAAAAGATTAAACGCGGATATCATTTTAGGTGCCAATAAGCATTTTGATATGTTGGAATTACAACTGAATGAATATTTTGACGGAAAACGGAAAGAATTCAGTGTACAGCTGTTTACTCCCGGTTCGGAATTTCAGCAAGCAGTATGGAAAGAACTGCAAAACATCCCTTACGGAACAACCCGTTCCTACAAAGAACAGGCAACAGCTTTAAAAAGACCGGAAGCAGTACGTGCGGTAGCCAACGCCAATGGAATGAACAGAATTTCTATTTTGATTCCCTGTCACAGAATCATTGGAATGGATGGAAGCCTTACCGGTTACGGAGGCGGATTGTGGAGAAAGAAATGGTTACTTGATTTGGAACAAAATAAGCAGAACTGATTTCTCTGATTTATTTTTGATTCGTTCCAACAGTTCATAGCTCTCATTATTATTTAATTACAGTTCTGTTCTGCATTACAATGTAATTTATAACTGTTCAGTCCTTTCAGAAAGCTGAACATTTATATAAAATATATGTTGTAACATATAAAGTTATTACACATATATTTCTTTGAGTAAAGTTCAAAATAAACACTAGTTGAAAATGGCAAAAACAAATAAAGCATGAACAGTTCAAAACCAATTCCAATTGAGATGTATTATACACTGAGTTGTCCGAATTGCAAGATTTTACAGCGGATGCTTGATGAAGTACTGCCTCAGTTTAATGATCAGTTTCAATTCAAAAAATCTATGGCTAATTCGCCCGTAGGCATGTTTAAAACTATGAAATTAGGTATTCATACAGTACCTGTACTTTTGATTAATAATGAGATTGTATTTAAATCGGTTCCAACAAAACAAGAATTATTGAATAAACTAAAAACATATTAGAAATGCAGGAAAAGAAAAAATTTAGATGTCCGCTGGGTGTTCCGGGAGGAGTAATTGCCACATTATTAGGTTTAGTGGGTATTGTTGCCAATATTATCCATTTTGAATGGTTAGGACTTATCACATCAACAGCCTTATTTTTATTGGGTGCACCCTTTGTGCGTTTTGTACTGATGGTACATGATGCGAATGATCGTCTGGATGAGTTGGAACGCAAAATAAATGAGAAGTAATGGAAGATATATGGAATCAACGCTATGCACAGGAAGAGTATGTGTATGGAGTAAATCCGAATGAATTTTACAAAGAAGAACTATCGAAACTTCAACCCGGCAAAATACTTTTTCCGGCAGAAGGCGAAGGACGGAATGCCGTTTATGCAGCAATAAAAGGTTGGGATGTGGTTGCATTTGATAGTAGTGAGGAGGCCAAAAAGAAAGCTGAGAAATTAGCTGAAAAGAACAATGTCAGGTTAAATTATCAGACAGCTTCCATTGAAGAGTTTGAATATGATGAAAATAGTTTTGATGCTATCGTTCTGATTTATGTACATACAATGAACAGAGAACAGAATCATCAAAAACTACTCCGAATGCTGAAACCGGGTGGAGTGATTATTCTGGAAGGATTTTCGAAAGAACAACTGATGAATAATTCCGGCGGACCACGTAATTCAGAGATGCTTTTTTCGGAAGAAGAACTGACTCGCGATTTTAATGATTTGAAAGAAAAACAGATTACTAAAACAGAAACAGAATTAAATGAAGGTCAGCTTCATAAGGGAAAGGCTTCGGTGATTCGTTTACTGGGGATCAAATAAAACATTATCAGAAATCAAGAACTATTGAAAAAATAAATCAATGAACATTGAAGATGAAATAAAAGGTAGTTTCACAAATGAATACCACAAAGGTTTAATTAATTTGATGTTCACGGTAAAGCAACTGAGTTACAATTTTTTGCAATCGCTTAAGAAACACGGATTAACCGAGCCCCAGTATAATATTTTAAAAGTATTACGCGGTTTTCGTTCCGAATGTCCCTTTTCCATCGGTTTCTTAAAGGAACGTATGCTCGATAAGAATTCGGATGTCAGTCGTATTGTCGATAAACTGTATGAAAAAGGATATATTGACAGGAAAGAAAATGCTGCAGATCGCAGGCAAAAAGATGTGGAAATTACCGATAAAGGATTAGCTCTTTTATCAGGAATGTACGACTGTGAGAATATGGCCGACACGCTGTTGAAAAATCTGACCAGGGATGAAATTCAGGAATTAAACAGACTGTTGGATAAAATCAGAAATTAAACCAATTATAGTATTAGAAAATAATACATTAGAACAATATAACAAAATGAATAAAACGATTATATTAGAAAAAAGACCTGTTGGGAAACCTCAGTTATCGGATTTTAAATTTATTGAAAATGAAACGCCTCATACAGGAAATGGAGAGATGCTGTTGAAAGCAACTTATGTTTCTGTAGATCCGTATCTGCGTGGAAGAATGATCGATGCAAAATCGTATGCACCACCATTTCAGTTGCAACAACCCATAAGTTCCGGCATGGTAGCCGAAGTTACGGAATCGAACTTAGAAGGCTTCAACAAAGGCGACTTTGTCTCCGGTATGCTCGAATGGAAAGAATACCAAAAATCGGATGGCAAAGGATTACATAAAGTTGATCCCTCAAAAGCACCTTTATCGGCCTATCTGGGAGTTTTAGGAATGACCGGAATGACAGCCTATCTGGGATTAACCGAAATTGGTAAACCTCAAGAAGGAGAAACCCTGGTTGTTTCGGGAGCTGCAGGCGCCGTTGGTAGTATTGTCGGACAAATCGGGAAGATTCTGGGTTGCCGGGTAATTGGAATTGCAGGAAGCGATGAAAAGGTAGAAATGCTAAAATCGAAATTTGGTTTTGATGAAGGGATCAATTACAAAACGACTAAAAACATGAAGGATGCTATTGCGGCTTTATGTCCTGAAGGTGTTGACCTGTATTTTGATAATGTTGGAGGAGACATCAGCGATGGGGTTTTAGCCAATATTAATAAGTTTGCCAGAATCATCGTATGCGGATCTATTTCGGTTTATAACGAAACTACGGTTCCAATGGGTCCGAGAGTCGAAACCGTTTTAGTAAAAAACAGTGCCTTGATGCAGGGATTTACCATCGGAAACTATGCTCCCAAATTCCCTGTCGCTATGGGGCAGTTAGCCAACTGGTTAAAGGAAGGTAAACTGACTTATGCCGAAACAATCGTGGAAGGATTTGATCAGATTCCACAGGCCTTTATCGATCTTTTCGAAGGAAAAAATAATGGGAAAATGATTGTAAAAATATAATGAAACAACTATTTAAAAGAAAAACGAATGAACAATTTTGAGTTTAAAAATCCGACTAAGATTATTTTCGGAAAAGGTAAAATTGCAAATCTCTCCAAAGAGATTCCTGCTAATGCGAAAATACTTTTACTTTACGGAGGTGGAAGTATCAAATCGAATGGTGTTTACGAACAGGTAAAGAAAGCACTTACAGCGTTTGATGTGGTTGAATTCGGTGGAATTCCTGCAAATCCTGAATATGCAATTCTAATGGAAGCATTGAAAGTGATTAAATCGGAGAAAATAACCTTCCTCCTGGCAGTTGGAGGCGGTTCGGTCATTGATGGAACTAAATTTTTGTCGGCAGCAGCTGAATATGATGGTGAAACACCCTGGGATTTGCTGACATCCGGAAAACCATCGATGAAAGGAATGCCTTTTGGGTCGGTATTGACTTTACCTGCAACCGGTTCGGAAATGAATTCGGGATATGTGATTACCCGTAAAGAAACAAAAGAAAAACTAGCGTCAGGTGGTCCGGCTTTATTTCCGTTGTTCTCTATCCTTGATCCGCAAGTGATAAGTTCCATTCCGCAAATTCAAATTGCAAACGGATTGGTGGATGCGTTTACGCATGTAATGGAACAATATATGACCTATCCGGCCAATGGATTGTTGCAGGATCGTTTTGCCGAAAGCATTCTTCAGACCCTGGTAGAAGTGGCTCCTGCCATTTTAAAAAATCCTTCCGATTATGATGCCGCAGCTAATTTTATGTGGAGTTGCACCATGGCTTTGAATGGATTAATC